>CAZZVG010000114.1:0-9805 GCA_964657295.1 Iningainema sp.
AAGAAGAAGCTGTTGCCTGTGAGACACAACCTTCAGATTTAGCAAGTACCTTAATTATTGCCATCGCTACACCAGAAATGGTCGCGGTGGGTCAAATAGGTGATGGCGTGGCAGTTGCAAACGATGACATGGGGAACTTAATTGCACTTACCATCCCAGACAATGGTGAATATATCAATGAAACCTGTTTTTTGACCTCACCAGGATCTATAGATACAGCACAGTTAAAATTATGGCGTCAAGCTATAGTAAATATAGGTGTTCTCACTGATGGACTGCAAATGCTTGCTATGAATATGGCAGTGGGTGTACCTCATAAACCTTTCTTTTTGCCTCTGTTTGACTTCGTATCCAGTGTAGAAGACAAAATTGTCGCAAAAGAGCAGTTAGTAAAGTTTTTGCGATCTGATCGGATCGCACAACGTACAGACGACGATTTGACATTAGTTATCGCCGCATTAGGCAAATAATTAATAAAAATCTTCACAAGGATGGTAACTCACAAATAACCCCGAAGATAAAATTATATCATGCAGGTAATACGTAGTCTTCCTAACCAAAAAATTTCTAGCCTCAATCTTAGCGTCAGTCTGGGTCGTGGCGGTGAAGCATGTATCTATACAGTGCCAACAGATACAGATTTGGTGGCAAAGATTTATCACAAGCCAAACAACGAGCAAGCACGCAAGCTAGAGGTGATGTTAGCCCATCCACCAGAAAACCCAACAGCTTCTTTGGGACATATCTCGATAGCTTGGCCGATAGAACTGTTAAAGGCAGCAGATGGAAGCGATCGCACTATCGGCTTTTTAATGCCGCGCATTCGGGGAATGCGTCCGATCATTGATTTTTATAACCCCAGAACTCGCCGCCAACACTGTCCCTTATTTAGCTACAAATATTTACTGCGTACTGCCCGCAATCTGGCTGCCGGGTTTGCCGCCTTACACAATAGTGGGTATTGCGTTGGCGATGTCAATGAGTCGAATATTCTAGTCAGTGACACAGCATTGGTGACTGTGGTAGACACTGATTCGTTTCAAGTACGCGATCCAGATAATAATGTTGTTTATCGCTGCGCGGTTGGGAAACCAGAGTTCACTCCCCCAGAACTCCAAAATAAAACTTTTTCTCAGTGTGATCGAGCTATTGCTCATGACTTATTTGGGTTAGCGGTGCTGATTTTCCAATTGTTAATGGAAGGGACACACCCCTACTCTGGGATCTATCAAGGCGTAGGTGAACCACCACCTTATGAAGCACGCATTGCTTCTGGTCATTTTACTTACAGTCAAAAGCGGCGTGTCCCCTACGTTCCCACTCCAATAGCACCAGCTTGGGACATTATCCATCCGGGTTTACGGGAACTGTTTTTGCGCTGTTTTGAGGAGGGTCATAATAATCCTCTACTTCGCCCCAGTGCTCAAACATGGCTATTAGTGCTGGGTGAAGCCGAACATTCTCTTGTCACCTGTAGTAAGAACCCCCAGCATTACTATAACCATCACCTGCACAGCTGCCCTTGGTGTGAACGTACTGTCCGCTTGGGTGGACGTGATCCCTTCCCATCACCTCAAGCAGTCGCCGCTCGTGAACATTTACAAATACACTCAAAACAACTGAAAAGGCGTACTGCGCCAACGACACAGTTACAACCGCCAAGTTATGTTCGCCAAGTGAATCATTGGCTGCCAGTCGCTCCTCAAAAAGGATCTTCTTATCAACTCCCTAGGAAAAAATCTAAGTTTTTATTTGTTGTTATCTGCCTGCTTGGCTTTGGACTACTGGGATATTTGGACATCTTGATCAAATTTACCAGCCCTGTTGTTTTCCAAAATGCTTACTCTCAACAAAGGTTGATTCCTCACAATCAAGACAATACTGCTTCTAAAACTTTTGCTGACTATTTAAAGCAAGGTGATGCTTCTTACAAAATACGGGACTACGAGCAAGCAGTTGAAAAATTTACTCAAGCTATAGAACAAAATCCTACATACGCGAAAGCTTACATCAACCGTGGTAATTCTCACTACAACTTGAAAGAGTATGAAGCGGCAATCTCAGACTATAACCATGCTCTACAGATCAATCCGGAGGAGGTTAAAGCCTTTGTCAACCGGGGCAATGTTCGCTCTATACTCGCCGAATACAGTACCGATCCAGATAGAGAGTATAATCAAGCAATTGGAGACTTTAATAACGCTTTGCGCCTTAACCCTAAGGAAGCAGAAGCTTATATAAGAAGAGGTATTGTCCGTTCCCAACTTGCTAAATATAGTGGTGATTCTCAGCAAGACTATAAAAAAGCCATCAATGATTTTAATCAAGCCTTAAATTTTGATTCATCTAAAGCAGAAGCTTATTTTCAGCGCGGTCTTATTCGTTATCATATTGCTCAATATAGCAGTCAATTTGAAAAAGATTATAAAGAAGCAATTGAAGATTTTGACCAAGCCTTACACATTGACTCTCAACTAGCAAAAGTTTATCTGAAACGAGGCATTGTTCGCTATGAACTTGCACAGTACGGTGGTAGTGAATCTAAGCAAAATCACACAAAGGCAGTTGAGGATTTGCAGACGGCAGCTAAAATTTCTCTGGAAAACGAGGATATGGACAATTATCAACAGTCGTTAAGTAACATTTGCGTTGTTTTAGAAAACAAATGTGATAGTTTCTTCCAAAAAGCCAACTTGACATCTCATTAAAAAACTGTGATAGAGCTAGTTAATAGTAATTAGCAATCAGCTAATTACTATTAAGGATATTTATTCATTTTAGAAATTTATATATATTTAAGTATCATTATTTCCCAACCCTTGAATAGTAAACAAGCTTTTCCATTTTTTTACACAGGAGACAAATTTTTTTACCTTGTCTTCATACTTTACAAAAGAATTACGGTTAAATTGGGGACGGAGAAAATTGAAATTTGATTTTTTCTTGTGTCTAAATATAATAGAAATCAGCTATTAGCAATAAGTGGTTATATAACCACTGACGGCTATTTAGCTTAAGAAGTAGCACAAGTTAAATCTTCATCTACCAGCAAATTCAAGGAATAATCCGATAATCCTATGAAAGCAGTGATTTTGGCTGGAGGGCTTGGTACACGCCTTAGTGAAGAAACGAGCGTCAAACCCAAACCAATGGTTGAGATTGGTGGCAAACCAATTTTGTGGCACATTATGAAGACTTACTCAACCCACGGTGTAAATGACTTCATCATTTGCTGCGGTTACAAAGGCTATGTGATTAAAGAGTATTTTGCCAACTACTTCTTACACATGTCAGACGTTACCTTTGATATGCGGTTTAACCAGATGAACGTGCATTCTGGTTATGCTGAACCTTGGCGTGTCACCCTCGTAAATACGGGTGATAATACAATGACAGGTGGACGCTTAAAGCGCGTGAGAGAGCATGTTGGCAACGAAACTTTTTGCTTCACCTATGGCGATGGTGTTAGCAATGTGAACGTTACAGAGCTCATTAAATTTCATCAAGAACAAAAGACTTTAGCAACGCTGACTGCGGTTCAGCCACCGGGACGCTTTGGCGCGATCGTCTTAGGAGCGGAGCAAACTAAAATCTCCAACTTCCGTGAAAAACCAGAAGGGGATGGAGCTTGGATTAATGGTGGTTATTTTGTACTAGAACCTGAAGTCATTAACTTAATTGACGATGATACGACTGTTTGGGAGCAGACGCCATTAGAAAAGTTAGCGGAAATGGATCAGATGTCGGCTTACATACATCATGGCTTTTGGCAGCCTATGGATACTTTACGAGATAAAAACTACTTAGAGGATCTGTGGAAGAAGGGCAACGCTCCTTGGATGGTATGGTGAGTGACTCCTAAAAAGTTTTTTCTGACTAACTCCTGTACAGGCGGGTTTGATATTAGATCGGATTTACCAAGATATTATCTAGAGTAAACCACGACACACTCTGTACGGGCGGGTTTGACCACGATTGTTCGTTTATGATTATAAATTGTGAGATTAAACCCGCCCCTACTGTACGTTTATTGAGGCTAGATCTGTGATGTATGATTTCGCAATTATCGGTGGGGGAATTGTTGGTCTTTCCACGGGGATGGCTTTAGGTAAACGCTATCCAAATTCCCGCATTTTAGTATTAGAGAAAGAAAGCCAATGGGCTTTTCATCAAACTGGTAACAATAGCGGTGTAATTCACAGCGGTATTTACTATAAGCCTGGGAGTTTCAAAGCTAAATTTTGTTATGACGGTTGTCAGTCAATGGTAGAGTTTTGCCGAGAATACGGTATAGATTATGACGTGTGTGGCAAAGTCATTGTTGCGACATGTAACGAAGAGTTGCCTCGCTTAGAAAACCTTTATACCCGAGGTGTGGAAAACGGTCTCAAAGTTGCTAAAATCAGTGCTGAGGAAGTTAAAGAAATTGAACCTCACGTCAGATGCGTAAGTGGTATCAAAGTATTTTCTACGGGCATAGTAAATTATAAACAAGTTTGCCTCAAATACGCTGAATTAATTAAAGAACAGGGTGGCGATCTCCGTCTGAATACAAAAGTTGAAAAAATAGTTACCATTGGCAACAAACAGGTACTAGAAACAAATAACGGGACTTTTGAAACTCGCTTCGTTGTCAATTGCGCTGGATTGCATAGTGATCGCGTTGCCAAATTAGGTAAAGTCGATCCTCAAGCAAAAATCGTACCTTTTCGCGGAGAATACTACGAACTGACACCGGAAAAACGCTACTTAGTAAAAGGCTTAATTTACCCAGTTCCCAATCCAGATTTTCCCTTTCTAGGTGTCCATTTTACACGCATGATAGATGGCAGCGTCCATGCAGGACCGAACGCGGTTCTTAGCTGGAAGCGCGAAGGTTATAAGAAAACAGACTTCGACTTACGTGATTTTACGGAAGTTATGACCTATCCTGGATTTTGGAAACTGGCTGCCAAACACGCCAACGAAGGCTGGGAGGAAATCGTTCGCTCTTTTAGTAAAGCAGCGTTCGTTAAAAGTTTGCAAAAACTCATCCCCGAGGTTCAAGCAGGAGATTTAGTTCCTACTCATGCTGGAGTCCGCGCTCAAGCGTTGATGAATGATGGCAAGTTAGTAGACGACTTTTTGATTGTTCAAAGTCAAAACTCAGTTCATGTTTGCAACGCCCCTTCTCCAGCAGCCACATCTTCAATTGAAATTGGTAAAGCAATCGCTGGACAAATACCCGAACAGATGCATCTGAAACCAACAACCAATCAATTTCAAACTATTTAGTATAAAAGAGTATGAAAATTCTTGTCACTGGAACCGAAGGTTATCTCGGATCGTTATTACCTCCCCTATTAATCGAACGGGGACATGAAGTGATTGGTGTAGACACTGGCTTTTACAAAGTTGGTTGGTTGTACAACGGTACTGAGGTGACAGCCCAAACCATCAACAAAGATATCCGCCACCTCCAAAAAGAAGATTTGCAGGGTGTCGAAGCCATAGTTCATATGGCTGAACTCTCCAACGATCCCACCGGACAATTAGCACCTCATATTACATACGAAATCAACCATCAAGGTTCGGTTCGTCTTGCCAAACTGGCAAAAGAAGCGGGTATACGTCGCTTTGTCTACATGTCCTCATGTAGTGTATATGGTGTAGCTACTGAGGGAGACGTGACAGAAGAATCACCAGTCAATCCTCAAACTGCCTATGCAGAATGCAAAACATTCGTAGAGAGAGATGTTTCGCCACTCGCTGACGATGATTTTTCTCCTACCTTCATGCGGAATGCGACTGCCTTTGGTGCTTCTCCCAGAATGCGCTTTGATATTGTTTTAAACAACTTGGCAGGCTTGGCATGGACGACGAAAGAAATTAAGATGACTAGTGATGGTACACCTTGGCGGCCATTAGCCCACGCATTAGATATTTGTAAGGCAATTGTTTGCACGCTCGAAGCACCTCGTGATATCATCCACAACCAAATATTTAATGTCGGAGATACCGCCAACAACTATCGAGTCAAAGAAATTGCCGAAATTATTGCGGAAGTTTTCCCTGGATGTAAATTGAGTTTTGGCACTCAAGGCGCAGACAATCGCAGCTACCGAGTCTCTTTCGAGAAAATTAACACAGTTCTTCCAGGATTCAAGTGTGATTGGAATGCCCGCAAGGGTGCCGAACAGTTTTTAGATTTGTTCTCTCAAATCGATATGACTGAGGAAACTTTCTTATCTAGAGGATTCACTCGCTTGAAACAGCTAGAATATTTGATCCGCACCCAGCAGATAGACAAAGACTTCTTCTGGGCTAAGAAGTTGTAAGTACTGAGCTATCAGCATTCAGCTAACATCACTCCTAAGAATTCGAGTTATCTCAACCTATACCTAAATTCCTTTCATAGCTGTGAGTGCTAACGGCACGATACCTGAATGCTGAAAATTCGGACTTCAATCAATGATCAATTCCTTGGAAAAAGTTACCAATTTCTTTGAGAAAGAGGCAGGAGTTAGTTTATGGGGAATGCACAATGTCGTTTCAGTGGTCAATCACTCAGCTATACTTTTGTTGATTTGGGAATGTCTCCTTTGGCTAACGCGTATTTAACCGCAGAACATCTCAATCAAGCAGAAAAATTTTATCCGCTTCACACTTATGTATCTGAAGATACTCTTCTAGTTCAACTAGAACAGTTTGAAACTCCAGACAGGATTTTTAGTGACTATGCTTACTTTTCTTCTTACTCGGAGAGTTGGCTGAAACATGCTAAGACTTACACCGACACAATGGTAGAAAGGTTTGGTTTCAATAACAAGACTGAAGTCATTGAAATAGCAAGTAACGACGGCTACTTACTACAATATTTTGTGGAAAAGGGTATTCCAGTTTTAGGAATAGAACCAGCAGCGAATATAGCTAAAGTCGCTCAAGAAAAAGGTATTCCCTCTGTCGTTAAGTTTTTTGGAGTTCAAACTGCGAAAGAATTGGTTGTGCAAGGTAAGCAAGCCGATCTTTTGATAGGCAACAACGTATTAGCTCACGTACCAGAACTCAATGATTTCATTGCCGGGATGAAAATCATTCTGAAGCCGAGTGGCATCTTGACAATGGAGTTTCCTCACATTTTGCACCTGATTCAGCAAAATCAGTTCGACACCATTTATCATGAGCATTTCTCTTATTTTTCATTTCTGACTGTTGAAAAGATTTTCGCAGCACACAATTTAACACTTTTTGATGTAGAGGAATTATCAACTCACGGTGGTTCTCTCAGAATTTATGCCAAACATGACAACGCTGAAAATCCTAGTATTAGTGAACGCGTCAGTGAATTGAAGGCAAAAGAAATCGCTGCCGGATTGCATCTGATAGAAACTTACGTAACTTTTGGCGAAAAAGTTAGAGAAACAAAGCATCAGCTTTTAAGTTTTCTGCTAGCTGCGAAAGCAGAGGGGAAAACGATCGCTGGTTATGGTGCTCCAGCTAAAGGCAACACCCTGCTCAATTATTGTGGGATTGGTAAAGATTTTATCGATTATACGGTGGATATCAATCCTCACAAGCAAGGTTTGTTTTTACCTGGAACTCATATTCCGATTTTTTCGCCAGATAAAATTCGGAAAACTCAGCCAGATTATGTCCTAATTTTGCCTTGGAATCTCAAGGAGGAAATTATGAAACAAATGGCATTTATTGGTGAGTGGGATGGAAAGTTTGTTGTGCCAATTCCCAAAGTGCAAGTTTATTCCTCTCCCATGCGTGAACTGACTTTACAAGCACTCTAGTTTATAACTAAAAAGCAGCGGAAAGATTTGATTCCGTTGCTCATTGGTTTTTATTTATCCACCTGAAAAATTATGAATAAATTACTTACCATTGCTATCCCTACATTCAATCGCGCAGAGTTACTTGACAAACAGTTAGCTTGGCTTGCTCAAACTATCAAAGGTTTTGAGTCTGACTGTGAAATCTTCGTTTCTGATAATTGTTCAACAGATCATACTCAGGATATTGTTAAAAAGTGGCAAGCAATTCTCAGCACGTTCACCTTTAAATATAATAGGAATAGTAAGAACGTAGGTGTCTTAAAAAATGTTGCTGGTTGTTTAAAAGCGGCAAAAACTCAATATGTTTGGACAATTGGTGATGACGATCCGATTCAAGAAAGAGCCGTTAGTTATGTTTTAGCTAAAATTAAGGAAAATAGTAATTTAGCATTATTATTTCTTAATTTTTCGGGAAGAAATCCAAAGACGAATCAACCAGTCCATCCACCAACAATAGTAGGAAATCGCTGGTTTGATGCTGATAGTGAAGATGGCACAGGTGATGGCAAAGCAATATTTGAACACTGTTACGAAAAAAGTGTTGGTGCTGTGATCTTTCTCACTGCTACTGTATACCGGACAGATTTAGTGCAACGTGGTTTACAAATTTGGAAAGATGCAGAAAATAACTGGATATTCCTAGCGTTTTTGGCTGGATATTGTGCAGCAAATGGCAGTGTGATTGTCAGTAAAGATGTCTATATGGAATGTATTGTCGGCGTGAGCTATTGGCAAAAAGATCAAAAGTCCGCACTGTTGATGCAATACAAACACATACCTGAAGTTCTCATCAAATTGGAAGAAAACGGATATTCCCCGAAATTTTGCCGACAAATGATTGTGAACAACTTACAAGAAGTGAATTTGAAAGTCTTTTTAGGAGCGCTAAGAAGATGGCCTTTGTTCACCCTGAAGACAGTCATTCCTTTTTGGGTTTTAATCGGTGTTTCCTATCTTCGACTGAAGAGTATGAAGACTTTTCAAATAGCTGAATCAACTCATCCAACGACTCAAGAGGTGTAATCTATCTTCGCTTTTGTTAACCCAATATTGAATTCGAGAGGTAGTTATGTCATTGCTTAACACTATTAAGAAGAAAATATTTGAACTTCGCTCAGAGTTAAGTTACAAAATTGCACTTTGGCAGCATGCTCCAAAGTTACCTGCATTACAAGGACGCGATCGCGACATTCTCCATCATCTCCAAAAAGAAGGCGCTTACGTGACTTCCTTGGAAGAGTTGGGATTAAAGTCTTCGGCAAACCTTCTCAAAGCTGCTTCCAGTCAGTTGTCAAATATGGCAACACCAAACAACAACCATACAAGCCAAAAACTGCCACAAATCTACACCGTTACAGACTTACCAGAAATTTCAGCATGGGCTTGCGAAAAAAGACTGCTGAACATTATTGAAAACTACATCGGTCTTCCGGTTGCTTTTCAGGGAGTACATTTACGCAAAGACTTTGCCAATGAAAATCAGTTTGGTACGCTGCTTTGGCATAAAGATTCAGAAGACCGTAAGATTATCAAAATTTTTCTCTACTTGAATGATGTCGAAGAACAGCAAGGACCTTTTGAATACGTACCAAGATCTTTCACCTCCAAATTTAGCCTGAATTTTTATCGGATTTACTACAAGCTTTGGCAATCGGGTTATTTAGGCATTGATGACCAAACCCTAAATAAAATCATCCGAAAATCAGCTTGGAAGTCTTGTCCAGGAAAAGCAGGTACAGTCATTTTTGTAGACACAAAAGATGTCTTGCATCATGGAACTCTACGAACAGAGGAACGAGAGGCGCTCTTTTTTGTTTATACCGCCAATCCCCCCAAGGCACCAGAACTTTGCACCCAGTACTGGGATGATACATTTGCTAAACCAAAGCAAATGTACTCAACCACGGCGGATGTATAAAGTGACCAAAAAGTAGAAGGTGAAGGTGAGTAGGGTATAGATCTAAATTTGTTTGTCTGTTTACCTG
>CAZZVG010000115.1:0-9801 GCA_964657295.1 Iningainema sp.
AGTGCATTTTCGGCAGTAAACACCTTCAGTGTAGCGTTCTAAGTTCTCGCGGTTGAAAAAGTATGGTTTCTGACTAAAGGTGCTGGCTACCCACTGCCATGACATATTATTACTGGCAGGATCCCCATCAAGTAAATGTTCGAGAAACCATTTTGCCCCTATTTGCCAACGAATGCGTCGCCAATGGACAATGTAAGCTGCCAGCCACATACGAGCATGGTTATGTAAATAGCCAGTTTCTCGCAGATCGCGACTGAAACTGTCGATGCAAACTCGCTCTGTGGTACCTTCAGTAATGTCATTAGCTAAATCAGGTGCGTATTGTGAGGGAGTATAACCTGTTTTATAATCCTCTTGGTCTTGCCAAATTCCATCTCCCAGCTTGATATACAGTCGCTGCCAGTAATCGCGCCAACCTAACTCGTTAATGAGCTTATTGGCTTCGTCTTGATTTTGTACACGCTCAAAAACATAATCTCTAATTTCCCGTAAGCTAAGAACACCGTAGCGAATGTATGGCGAAAGCCGTGTTACTGCACCAGTGAAAAAGTTCCGTGTTTTCCCATAGCGAGCCGGATCTACTTTTTGCAGCGCCTTTTGAGCAGCCTTGCGCCCTCCTACAGTTTCGCTAATGTGATGTTCGGCACATCCGTGTTGCCGTCTCTCCCGTTTAGCAGCATCGGGAAATTGTTCGCTGAGGTAATTTACCAATTCATCACGATTGGTAAAGTCACGTTGCATGTCATTAGTCATTTCTACTGATAGTTATAAGATTTATACAGAAATCCTCCCTAACCTACATGGTTTACCGTTGGATGGGGTTATACTATTTATTATAGAGTTTTGGAGGATGGCATCAAAATTCTCAGAGTCATTAATACTCGCCGAGATTTACTATCTATTTTTGAAATCTAGAATAAATTTACAGCAATTTTTAGGTAAATCGACCACAGTGGTACAGATGTTCGCCCTGACAACCAGTGTGGTTCATAGAGAGTGAAAACGGCTGTCATCAAATTATTCAGTCAAAAATTATGTCCAATCGTCCTATTTATCTAGATTATCAAGCTACTACGCCTATGGATGAACGGGTACTAGGAGCAATGCTACCCTACTTCACCGAACATTTTGGCAATCCATCCAGCATCAGTCATGTTTATGGTTGGGAAGCAGAAGCGGCTGTCAAACAAGCACGGGAGATTTTGGCAGCAGCAATCAACGCTACACCAGAAGAAATTATTTTCACCAGTGGTGCGACAGAGGCGAATAATCTAGCGATTAAAGGTGTTGCTGAAGCTTATTTTCAAAAAGGGCAACATATTATTACTGTCTCTACCGAACATAACGCTATTCTCGATCCTTGTAAATATCTCAAAACTCTTGGTTTTGAAATGACAATCCTCCCAGTTCAAAAAGATGGACTGATAGATTTATCTGAGTTGGAGAAAGCTTTTCGCCCCGAGACAATTTTGGTTTCGGTGATGGCGGCTAATAATGAAATTGGGGTGTTGCAGCCATTAGCAGAAATTGGGGCAATGTGTCGCGATGCAGGTGTTCTTTTCCATACCGACGCCGCACAAGCGATTGGCAAAATACCCCTCGACGTGCAGGCAATGAAAATTGACTTAATGTCACTCACAGCACATAAGGTGTACGGACCTAAAGGGATTGGTGCGCTGTACGTCCGCCGTCGTAACCCTAGAGTGCAACTTGCTCCCCAGCACCATGGTGGTGGACATGAACGAGGGCTGCGCTCAGGTACTTTGTATACACCCCAAATCGTGGGATTTGGTAAGGCAGTGGCGATCGCTTTACTTGAACAAGATACAGAAAACCAACGCCTCACTCAGTTAAGACAAAAATTATGGCAACAGCTTTCTGGGCTAGAGAGAATTCATCTTAACGGACATCCCATCAAGAGACTACCAGGAAACTTAAATATTAGTGTTGAACAAGTAGATGGATCTGCACTGCTGTTAGGATTGCAACCAGTCATGGCAGTGTCTTCTGGCGCGGCTTGTTCCTCAGTGACAACTACACCCTCTCATGTCCTAACCGCACTAGGACATTCGGAACAGTTAGCTTATGCGTCTATCCGGTTTGGGATCGGACGCTTTAATACAACTGAGGAAATTGATTGTGTTGCAACCCATGCGATCGCCACTATTCAAAGTTTGCGACGACAAGCTTTATTGGTAGGTTGAGTAACAAACAGGCATTGCCGACTTCTCAAACAAGTTAGCGACAGGTGTAAAAATCGACACCTATCGCCAAGTGTTCTAAAGACTTTGTTGTAAAGAGTGTACAATTGCTAATTCGTCATGCATCGGCAATCCTCGAATAAGTTCTCGAATCACATCCGTTGCAGGTCTACCTGTATTGTCACAGAAGTTGCCTAGCTTTTCAGCTTCAACTGATGCTAAATTTACGGTAATCCGCTTGCGAGCCCATTTTTTATTCATACTTTAAAACAAGATCGAAGGTTAATCTCAGCTTGACAGTTAGAGTTTGTACAATCACTATAAACTGTTACTCTTTTAGAAATCTCCTACTGCTAGTGAGACTTTACCCCCTAGCACATTAAGAGTTCAGCTGTACTATATTACTAATAGGTGCAATTGAGGTGATTTATGCAGTTGCTGCCAAAAAAGCTCTCTAAGGTGTTAATGGCTTGGAAAAGCATTGAGGCGAGACAAGGTACAGGTTCACCAAAGGACTTAGTGATTAAAACACTCCAAGTTACTTAAACTTATATTATAGCAATTTTTAAAATTTTTGCAACACTTAAATCCAACGTCAGGGCGAACAGTGAGACAGCCCTGTTCGCGTTAGCGCAGCGTTAGCGAGGCACGAGCGTCAGGGCCGTACCCTACACAGAACGCCCCTACGTGGTTATCTGTGGCATTCTTTTTTCAAATTGGTATTAGCTTACTTGATGTTGAGTAAGGCTTCTATAGCTCGCTCTTTTTGTGGATCTGCACCTTGAGCGTATTCTAAGTTAAAAGGAACGTTAATGTCTGGTGTCACACCTTTGCCTTCCAATCTTTGATTTCCGTTAATAAACACGTTGGCAACAGCTATGTAAACTAAGCTACCATTCTGCATAATAAAAGGACTACCACCCAATACGGCTCCTGTAGTTTTAGTACCAACGACGAGTCCAATTTTATGTTGCTGGAAGCCATAGGCTAAGATTTCCTTACTACTCCTGCTGCCTTCATTTACCACCAAAACCACAGGCTTTTTCCATTGAGAAATATACGTATATTTCTTACCACTACGAACAATACTGGTAGTGCTTGGACCAACGGCAGCAGTAAATATATTGAGATATTTAATATCTCCTCCACCCCATCCGTTTCTGATATCCAAAACTAACCCATCAGCATCTTTGAGTAGACCATAGATCAGTTCTTGCTGAAGCTGCTGTTGATCTGAATCGGCTGCATTTGACCAAATATGAATGTAACCAATTTTCTTACCCCCTCGGGGAATAATCTGGACACTGGCTTTCTGCGCTTCTAGAAACATCGTGGTTGCGTCTAGCATTTTTGGCACGATCGCAATTTCTTTCTGACTGTTGGGATCGGGTGAAGACTGAATCAACAGCTTGACTTTCTGTCCGGCTTTACCCGCAAAAGACTGTATCGCATGATACGGACGACCATCGACACTGAGCAATCGATCGCCCACTTTTAACCCAGCTTCAGCCCCAGGATTTTTATCCAGAAGGCCACTGACAAAAATCTTCCCGTTGCTTTCCTTAGTGAATACACCAATACCACTGTATTCAATTTTTCCTTGTTTGAAGACCTTCTTTAACTGCTGTTGTAACTCAGTGTTCCTTGGCTGAAAAATCCCGATCAGTTGATAGTATTCTGGCTCATCCTGAGTGTAGAAGTGGGTGTGAGAAGAATGCAATTCGGAGAGCATTTGATTGATAACGATGGCAACTTCTTGGCTAGACTTAGTTTGGGCGGCTATTGATCGATACTTTTCCCGCATCGCCTTCCAGTCTACTCCGTTAAACTTTGGATCGTAAAAATTGTCGTTTACTGTTTGCCAAACCTGTTCAAAAACCTTAGTTTCCGGTGTTGCCAACATCTTCGGTAATGGCATCAACCATAAGAGCAGCAATACTGAGAAACTTATCAGTATTGCTACAGTAAATTTAGTGAAATGGGGAAGTCTTCTCATTCCTAATTTATTGCCAAACGACTTGCGATCGCTCTTGCACAACTTGCTTGTAAACGTTTTCAGTTTGCTTGGCTATTTTCGACCAATTGAAGCGGCGTTCTAAATCCTGATAAGCATTATCGCTCAGCCATTGCCGATAACCGGGATTTTTTAAGACTTCCAAAATTCCCCAAGCTAGAGAATCTGGGTTATTTGCCTCAGTCACAATGCCTGTCTTAGTATTTTGTACGACTTCCGGAAGTCCACCAGTATTAGAAACAACTACGGGAACGCGAGCCGCAAAACTTTCTAAAGCGACAATTCCAAAGGGTTCATAGAGACTGGGGAATACAGCACAATCAGCAATTGTTTGAAATTTATCTAAGTAGGCATCAGACATAAAGCCAGTAAAATAGCAATTGTGCCAAATTCCTAAATCCCAAGCTTGCTTCTTCAGATGGTCGGTGTTGCCACCGCCAATAATCACAAATTTGACATAATCACCCATCTCACAGAGGACTTTGGGAGCTGCATTTAGCAAGACAGATACACCCTTTTCGTATGACATCCGACCCACATAGTAAACAATTTTTTCACTGTCTTCGGCAAATTGGCGGCGAAAATTCCGAGCATGAAAATCTTGGTGGTGCTGTTTCTTTTCCGGTTTAATACCATTGTAAATAACATCAATTTTGTCCCAAGGACTGTACAGCGCCTGTTCCACCTCTCGCCGCATATAATCGCTGCAAACGATAATCCGCCAAGCATTATAAGCTAATTGGATTTCTTTGCCACATATATAACTTTGAATGTCATTGTGAATACCGAAATGACGACCGGATTCGGTAGCATGGATTGTGGCAACGAGAGGGACTTTGAAGTTATGTTTGAGGGCGATCGCCGCATCACCCACGAGCCAATCATGAGCGTGAATTAAATCAATTGGACCTTCTTCTAGTATCAGCTTACCACCGTGATGCCCCATGCTCTCGTTGAGGTTGACGACCCAGTGAAAAAAGTTGTGACTATCAGCCACTGGCAGACGATGCACATGCACTCCTTCGACAACTTCATACAATGGGGCTTGACCAAACTCTGGTGTCATCATATGAACTGAATGTCCGCTCTTGATCAGTTCCGGGTATAACTCTGCCACATGACGAGCAATTCCTCCAACTATCCGAGGCGGAAACTCCCAAGTTAATACCAATATCTTCATCTCTACGTCTTCCTTACCTATTACAAATTTAATACTTCAGGAACGGTGAAAGGGCGGCTTTGGATTTAAAGGATGATTCATCTCCCCTACCGCCCAATTTGAGGGCGGAAAGCCAGCCAAGCTGCTGTTGCGGCAGCTTGAGAAGCGGCAGATTTTTTTAGCAAAATGACACCATCTTGAAAGCCAACTATTCCATATTCATGACTGTTAATCATTTGATCAATTAGTGTCACGAGTGTTCCCAACAGATGGCGATCGCCCTTAAAGGCTTGTTGATATTGCTGTAACTGCTTTAGATCAGCGATCGCATAATCTACTTTGATAACTTGCTGTGCATCATTCCGTAGTTGCAAATCAGGCAAGCGAATAATTTCGCGGCGACTGGAAAGATGGGGAACAATATAAGTAGTGGCAGACACGCTTGCTTCTGTGGGAATTTTTGCCAGCAACAACCGTATCTGTGAGACATGCTGCCATTGTTGGGGTAGTGACACGTACACCCAAGGCTTGAACGAGTCGGGGATTATAAAGTAAAAAGTCCGATTTGGGTTGGATGTGAAGCTAAACAATAGAGAAAGACAGATACAACCCACCCAAAAGCGGCGAAATAAGAGTTTAAATGATAGGGGATGATGAGACCACCAGAGAATTGCCCCATAAAATAGTCCTGGCACTATAGTTAAAGCATAGCGAATTGTAATTGCCAGTTCTGCATCTCCTTGAGCTAAAAATATTTGTAGTAAGGGAAAGCCTGCTAACATCCAACATGCGGGAGAAATTGCCGGCACAAAAGCCAAGGGCAACCATTGACCGAGTAAATATCTGATTTTGCGATCTACTGGCAAAACTAGTTCTAATAACAACCTTCTCGGGTTACTGACGATTCCCCAAATAATTTCTAGAGTAGAAGCTTCCTTGTGATCTGTATATTGACCAAAATTCTCGATCATAAACCGCCGAGAAATATCCTTAGAAAACAGCGGCATAATTAAATTGGTAAGTAGCAACATATACCCAAAACTCAGGGTGCAAACAGCAAGTCCGGCACGAGGAAAGCGTTTGCTCAAAGTCATGTAAACTCCGACACTAAATAACTCTACACCAGCATCTTCCCGCACTGCCAAAGTTAAAACTGCTAGTATCCAAAACAACCACCAACAACGTTTTTCCATTGCCAGGAGCAATCCGAATAGAAACAGGGGAATCTGGCTGATATCATGAAAATTAGATAAAGTCGGACCGATGACAGCATTTGCAGTATAAAATCCGATAGTAATAAACGCTGATTTTAATGGTTCTAAGTACTGCCGAGCCAGCAGGTACAAAACCAAACCCCCTGCCGTAACCAGCGTTACCTGTAAAACAGTCAAAGTCGCGGCAGAAGGAAATAAAGCATATATTGGTAGCCAAAGCAACAAAGCTGGAGTAAAATGTTGTCCGAGTCGATGGTAGTAAACTGTGGGAAATTCTCCAGAGTGAGCAACATTGGTTGAAAGACTCGAAGAAAGCGAACTTTGAAAGAATCGACCGTGAAGGCTATTCCAAAAAACTTGGTTAAAAATACCTTGATCGAAAGAAGCATAAAAACTGTAATAACGGTGCAGATTAAGTAATAGACAAAGAATAAAGAAGACGGCTGCCGCTCCCACAGCTAGAGTCGTACCCACCGCTAATGGTTGTAAGTAGGGCGGCAGATTTTTTGGTGATTTTGACAACATTACTCATTGACTCTCATGCAGACAAACAGAAAAAAATTTTCAATGTAAATTGTAAAGTGTTGATCCGCTACCAGCATACATGTGAGTGTCTGTCCTCGGAGTGGCACATAATAGGAATCGCGCTCCTAAATCATTAGTGAGAGCCTTTAAAAGCCGTGTTGTTTGAAAAACCGGGTTTCGTCAGCTTTAAATTTTCACAATTAAAATAGGATTGCTATATTTAAGTTGTTGATTGATTGGTGTTGACGGTTATTTGTCCTTTGTCCTGAAAGTGACTTGTTTTAACTAATAACCAATGATCAATGACAAAGGACGAGCATTACCTAAGATCTCACCAATTATTCCTAAAAATGCAGAACTTACTGGCAGACACACAAAATTTACTTTCTGACTTGATTTCCCGCTACTCATCGCGGGTAGATTATCTGGTGATTCGCCTAGAAGAAGCTGAAGAAACTGACATCTTCTTGCGAGGTGACAAGGTAGAAAGCCTCAGCGAAAGTATCTCAATAGGTGGACATATTCGGGCTTGTTATAAAGGAGGGTGGGGGTTAAGTAGCTTTAACCAGCTTTCCACAATTAGCGATCGCATTGAAGAAGCGATCACAGCTGCGCGGATAGTTGGTGATGAAGAAACTATACTAGCTCCGGTAGCGAGTGTGCAAGCAATCTGTCAGTTACCACTTACAGGTACGAATCCCCGGAAAATTGCACTCTCAGTCAAAAAAGAATTGTGCGATCGCTACACCGATATACTCAAAAGTGTTGATCATCGCATTACAACAACCTCCGTGCGTTATGGTGACAGCGCTCAAAGGGTGATTCTCGCTACCAGTGAAGGGACGCTAATCGAGCAATCTTGGGTAGATATGGAAATGCGCTTTGCCGCCACTGCCAGAAACGGCGAAACCGTACAAACAGGAAGAGAAACCATTGGTTCGCGTAAAGCCTACGAAGATTTAACTAATTTGGATGAACAAGTCAAATGCGCGGCACAAAGGGCAGTCGCCGCATTGTCTCTCCCATCGGTAAAAGGTGATACCTATACTGTTGTGATTGACCCTATTCTTACGGGGTTATTTGTTCATGAAGCCTTTGGGCATCTTTCAGAAGCAGACATGGCTTACGAAAACCCAGATGTCTTGGAAGTCATGACGCTTGGTCGTCGCTTTGGTCCAAAAGAGTTGCAAATTTTTGATGGTGCCGCAGCTCCAGGACATCGAGGTAGCTATTTTTACGACGATGAAGGCACACCAGCCACCACCACACAACTGATTAAAGATGGGACTTTAGTAGGACGCCTGCATTCTCGTGAAACCGCAGGTAAATTGGCGGAGGCACCCACAGGTAATGCACGGTGTCTTGATTATCACTTTGCTCCCATTGTCCGGATGACTAATACCTGGATAGAACGTGGGGAAACTCCTGTTGAGGACTTATTTAGCGAGATCAAAGAAGGCGTTTATGCCCGTAACTGGTTGGGTGGAATGACAAACGGAGAAATGTTCACCTTCAGCGCCGGGGAAGCATGGATGATTAGAAATGGTAAAATTGCCGAACCAGTCAAAGATGTCACGCTTTCGGGTAATGTTTTCCAAACCTTAGCCGATATTGAGGCGATCGGCAATGACTTTTACTGGGATGAGTCCGGTGGTTGTGGTAAAGGTGGACAGAACGGCTTACCTGTAGGTTGTGGTGGCCCTAGCCTACGGTTACGAGATGTCGTCGTCGGCGGAGAAGCAGGTTGAGAAACTCATTAGTGCTAGCAATTGATAGCACTAATGCTAGAACAGATGAAAGCTCTCAATGCGGAGTAAACTGCAATGCCTGATAGATAGCTTCAGGATTGGCAGCAATCACTTTAAGGTATGCCTTTGCGGTCTGGTCGGGTTCGCTGCGTCCTTGCTCCCAGTCCCGCAACGTGCCAAGCGGGATATGGTAACGCGCTGCAAATTCCTCCTGCGTCAGATGTAATGCGCGGCGCATGGTTTTAACACGGGGAACACGTCTGGCGTTGCGTAATTCAGCTTCGGTCATGGGAAGTGCGTCAGGGTCGCTCAAAGCCGCCGCGTGGATTTCTTCTTCAGTCATGGGACGCATAGGTTGTTCTGGAAATGGTCGCTCGCTGCCGTCAGGCAATACCTCAACCACCGTCCCATCCTTGTGCATTCTCGCGGTAATAATCGTTTCTTTCATACTTCTCTGCTTTTCTGGCTGATATTAGCCGGATACGCTCTCCCCGTTCAGTATAGGTCACATGCAGCAGTACCCCGTCACACATACCAATCAGGTTGATGCGCTCCTCTCCATAATTTTCACGCTCATCAAAGCGTTCTATGGCAAAGTGGTCGTCAAACGCTTTCATTGCCTGAAAGAAGCTAACCCCATGCTTCTGCCAGTTAGCAATCGCTTTGTCCTCATCCCACTCAAAGTTACCTGCATCATTCATAATATACGGAATACCAGTAGTCATGTCAATTGTCTACTGAAAACGAAGCGTTTTAAAGAATACCCTTCTCCCTCCTTTGTATCCCGTAACCGTCACTAGTCATTAAGATAGAGGTTGTTGCAAGCCTCTCTTAACGGCTTCTGCCAATGCTTCCGATTTCCGCAGTTGACCTAATTGATAGATCTACAGCAGCGCCAACAATTCGTACCGTTCTGCTTCGGTTAACCCTGTTGTTTTTC
>CAZZVG010000116.1:0-9779 GCA_964657295.1 Iningainema sp.
CGCAACTCCGAACGATAGACATTATTTTCCAGAGCGTCACGAACTTGTGCAATCCTGTTCGTCAACTCTTTCCTCCCCTGCAAGCCTCAACGAATAAATGCCTTAACTCAAAGGTATTGATTCCTGCCCCTTCTCAAAAGGGGCGTGGTTTTGCGATACCATATCCTTGAGCATAATCTACCCCAAGTGCTTTAATTTTTTCTAAAATGGCGTCATCTTCTACAAACTCGGCGATGGTTTGAATTCCCATAACATGACCAATTTGATTGATAGCTTCTACCATTGCAAAATCAATCGCATCTTCCACTATATACTTGACAAAACCGCCATCAATTTTTAAATAATCAACTGGTAAGTTTTTGAGATAGGCAAAGGAAGACATACCACTGCCAAAATCGTCCAAGGCGAAACGGCAACCTAGTTCTCTGAGTGAGTGGATGAAGCTTGCTGCTTTCCCCAAATTGGCAATGGCAACGGTTTCGGTGATTTCAAAGCAGATGTTTTTGGGTGGAATCTGGTGTAATGCAAACTGCGCCTGTACAAAGTCAGTAAATTGGTCGTCGTTAATACTGACACCCGAGATATTAATAGCATACAAACAGTCACGATGTTGAGAGCCACCCTGCTGTCGTAAATTTGTAAACACCGTGTGGATAACCCAGCGATCAATGGTTTGCATCAGATTGTAGCGTTCGGCTGCTGGAAGAAACGCTGATGGTGACACTAAATTTCCTGTCTCGTCAATCAGCCGTAGGAGAACTTCATAGTGTTCCTCTAAAAGCTTAGTTTGGGTAACCGGGACGATAGACTGGGAATAAAGACGGAAACGATTATCTTCCAAAGCTTGATTGATCCTAGTTACCCATTGCATTTCACCATGTTGCCTTGCTAATTCGATATCATCAGCTTGATAGACATGTACGCGATTGCGCCCGTTGTTTTTGGCAACATGGCAAGCTGCATCGGCAGCAATTAATACACTATTCATGCTTTGAGTATCTGCATTAACGATCGCCAGTCCGATACTGACGCCAATATTGAAAGTAGTTTCCTCCCACACAAAACGGAACTTTTGAATGACCTCGCGTAAATTATTTGCAATCCACATTGCTGGTTCTAGAGGACAATGATTGAGTAGAATGCCAAATTCATCTCCACCCAATCGTGCTAAGATATCGGAGGAACGCAAATAAGTTTGACACAAAATGCTCACTTGGCGTAATAACTCATCGCCAGCGATATGACCACAAGTATCATTCACTATCTTGAACTGGTCTAAATCCAAATAAAACAATGCATGTTGCTCATTACACTTCCTGGCACTGGCGACTACTTTTTCTAAGTGGTTTTCAAATTCGCGTCGGTTCATCAGTTCTGTCAAAGCATCGTGACTGGCTTGCCAGGATAAGAGACGTTCCATGCTGCGGGTTTTGCTTGTATCATGAAACACCATAACAGCACCAATAATTTTGCCTTCAAGAGTGCGGATTGGAGTTGCGGAGTCATCGATGGATAACTCACTACCATTACGGGTAATCAAGATACTATGATTAGCGGCATTGACAATAGAACCTGAACGCAAGGCTTTTTCTACCGGGTTTTCTAAAGATTCGCGGGTAATTTCGTGGAAAATTCTGAAGATTTGTGCTATTGGCAATCCCAATGCTTCAGAAAGACTCCAGCCAGTCAGTGCTTCTGCCGCTGGGTTAAGATATTTAATTAAGCTTGTCGCATCGGTTGTAATAACAGCATCCCCGATAGATTGTAACGTCACTAAAGCTAGCTCTTTTTCTTCAAAGAGTGCTTTTTCCATGCGCTTGCGTTCAGCTATTTCTGCCTGTAATTGTTCCATGGCAGTCAAGAGTTCGCAGGTACGCAAAGACACCCTCTGTTCTAGCTCTTCTTTTGCCTGTTTGAGGGAAGTTTCAGCTCGCCGACGCTGACAATCTAGAACATTCAGGAAGCGACTATTCCACCAAATAATAACTGCAAAGATGAAAACATTTAAAATGCTCAACAAGCACAACCCCAACTCAGCAGTATAGAATTGCGATCGGTAGCCAAATAAGGTGAGCCAATAAACAACAGGTGGGAACACAATCTCAGCGATTAGCAAACGCCTCCCCATGATGCCACCAGCATGACTACTGGCGATCGCAACCATTAACCCACGATCTGGATGGGCAAATAGAATGCCACATGAAAGCAGGAGGAATGCACTAGCTGTATGTATTGCAATTGATGTTAAAGAACCAAGCCTGTAAAAGTAGGCATTGCCGTAGACGTAGCCTAACAAGCTAAAGAAGGCAATTAAGAATATGACTACTGCATAGAAATGAGCTATAAGATATTTAGGGCGCTCTTGACTTAACAGCAGTAAGCTCAAGCCAAGTAAGACGAAGGTAACAGCGACATGGACTGCCATTCTACCTGGAGCAACATCGCCTACTTTGTCCATAGTCGTTGTGAACAAAAGTTGGTCGATGCCTAAATTTAAGTTGAAACTATACTCTATCAGTGTCAATAGACCAATCAAAAGGACAAGGACGGCAAAGACTTGAGTAGCGCGGCGCGTGATCCTGCTGGTTGGTTGCCATTGGCACAATCTGAGAGATGTTCCGGCGAAGAGCAAGCCGATTGCTGTATTGGGCTTCATTGGCACCCATCCCGGCAAGACGCTCTTGAGAAAAGTAATATCCTTAATCCAACCCAGAATAACACTACAACCAATCAGGGCTACTACAATGCTGATGTTCTTGGAAAAAGACTGGAGTAAAGCAATCAGATTTGGAGACTGCCAACGAAACCGTGTATCAGAAACACCCATAACTTTCTACATTCAACATTGCTTGTTTTTGGAGGCTCAGTCAGCATTCTCAGAGCTCTACAACCCATGTCTATTTATAAAAGAGTTAGAGGTCATTTGTCATCCTTTTTACATTTTATTACTGATCTATTAAGGTAGATTTCGGTAGACTTCCTACTCCTTGGAGGCTATTTGTGCGTCTTTGCACGACACCCCTGCAACGCGGTGGCTCCTCCCTACTCCCCGTCTTCACCTATAGCAACTTCTCTGTGTATTCTGAATTTTGGTCAACAAGGCATGTTAATATATTGATCAATTCTGAAAGCTATTTTGGATAGGTGGATTTAAACAAATATGGAAGCAGCAATTTTATTAGCAAAACTGCCTGAAGCTTATCAGGTTTTTGACCCTTTAGTAGACGTTCTACCAATCATTCCTGTCTTCTTCTTGCTCCTGGCTTTTGTCTGGCAAGCAGCGGTGGGTTTTAGATAAGGTCAACAAGTTTTCCATTTTTCTCATTCCCTGGTTTTCGCCAGGGAATTTTGTCATTAAAGAAACCCACCATAATTTTTACAAACTTTATATTTCTTTATGTCTTGAAATATAAAGTTATAATTGAACCTGAGACAGACTGTAAAAGTCAAATCAGCACTTACCTTTTAAAGTTAGGGTCAAATCCGAGTCCGTTTTTGTGAAGCTAAGATGAAACGGCAGATAGTGAAGGAGAGATGAGGTATGGGCAATATTAAATTTGTTAAAGAAAATCAAGAAGTGGTGGCGGCTGATGGTGCGAATCTCAGGCTTAAAGCCATGCAGAATGGTCTTGACATCTATAAATTAATGGGCAAGATGATGAATTGTGGCGGCAACGGTCAGTGTGGCTGCTGCATTGTTGAGGTCGTGGAAGGAATGGAAAATCTTTCACCCCGCACTGAAGCAGAAGACCGACTTTTGAAGAAAAAGCCGGAAAACTACCGTCTTGCGTGTCAAGCTTTAGTCAATGGTCAAGTTAGCGTAGTTACAAAGCCCTGAAAAGAAAGGACTGTAGAAGAGCGCACATAGCAGATTGGTATCAATAATGGTATCCTAAAGTTGTAGAGTGCAGATTGTAGAGAGGCTTCCTTGCCATGCAAGTTAATGACCTAGGTTTTGTTGCGAGCATTCTGTTCGTGTTAGTTCCTTCTGTTTTTTTGATAATTTTGTACATTCAAACTGCTAGCCGTCAAGGTTAAAAAGATACTTAATACTCCGTGTTTAATATCAGGTTCGCTTGAAGACTGATCATAATAGACTGACGCGGAAACATGGAGACACGGAGAGGCGTAAAGTTTTATTACGAGCAATTAAACGAACTTGGTATAAAATTTAAAAAGCTCTGCACTTCTGGTGTAGGGCTTTATTTGTTATTACTTGCTACAGTTAGTAAAAAATGTAGCGTAACCACAATATAGCAATGACTCCAGATCTAACCAAATCTGTAACCTTTGAAGAATTTACTGAATGGCGATCTCGAGGACCGGATTATTTCTCTAACTTTCCCTGAATTAGATTTAACTGCCAAACAAATTTTTATTGGGGCAATATGAGTGCAGCGCAACTAAGCATAAGATCCCCGACTTCTTAAAGAAGTCGGGGATCTGTGTCTTCATTTTCAGATCCCCCCAACCCCTAAAAAAGGGGGTCTAAGAAATTCGTTGAGCGCAGCTTCATAAAGAAACGGTATTAGTAGTTCTAATTAGCTTGTGAGACGTTAATACCTAAATCCTAATCAACTATTCGTGCCAATAGTACAGGACAGGTTGCATTCACGCGAACGTAGTCCGATAAAGAAGCACCTAAGAGTTTGTCTATATCAACTAAACTTTTAGCAATTGAGGGACGGCGATCTGGAGAACCAACTAATAAGAGATCTACATTCCACTTCTCAGCTAAACGACAAATTTCCTCACCTGGTTTACCATTACTGGTAACACAACGCGTTGGTACACCGTATTTTTTAGCTTCTGAAAACGCTGCTGCTAAAATAGGGTTTTTTTCGGAAGTGATTTCAGAAGGTTCAGATTTGCTGCGTGTATCTGGATTGACATTAGCCAAAAATAACTCACCACTCTTAATATCTTGAAGGAGGGACAAAGCTAATTTCAAGCATTGTTTAGCTGCATTGGAGTTGTCCAGTGCGACCATAATCTTCTTGATATTCTTGATAAAAATATCATCCTTGACCAGTAACATGGGGCGAGAGGACAATTGGAAAACGTATTGACTGACTGAGTTCGATAAAATTGATTGCAGCCGCTTGAGTCCACGAGAACCCATGACAATTAAGTCAGCTTCGATTTCATCAGCCATCTCACAAACTACAGTTTTCGGATCACCTTGCCGCAGAATTGAAGAGACTTTACTCGGGTCTAAGTTCAAATACTGAATAGCGGTTGCTAGAATTTTGCCACCTTCTTCCCATTTAGCTGTCATTGCTTCAGCAGCAAATTGACTGGGGACAACGTGTAAAACTGTCACTTTTGCCTCTTGGATGGATGGTATAGCCATTAGAGTTTTAAGCATCTCTTCTGCATGACCTAATCCAGAGACAGCCAGTAAAATTTTTTCGATCATAAAACCCTTAGAGCGTAGGGTGGGCAAAGCAATAATAGTAGGTTTAAACCAGACTTAGTTGATGTACGATAAATCCTCTTTCGAGGTATATATTTCCCTTCGAGGCTGACAGCTACAGAAGTCGTAGGCTAGGGAAGCACCTCAGACACGACGTGTTTTGAGCTACCATGCTCAAGCCATTCAGCTTGGGTTGTTAACCCGTACTCTAGACACTGTTTTAATTGAATTCAGAATTTGGTGAATCTTCCTCTTTCAAGCCCCTAACTTATAGTTAGGGGTTAGTGACGTTCTAATGAACTTCATTACACTTCTTATCTTGCCCGATCAAGTTAAAATAATCGTTGTTAAATTTATAAGTTGTAATCTATATTAACGGTTTTTAACTAATAAGATTAAATGCTGGTCTGATTCCGCAAAGCGGTGACAAGCATCTTTACGCCACCAGAGGGAACAATGGTAATTCCACGGCGTACAGGATGGACAGGACGGAGTTGCCAGAGCGTTAGTTGAAACCGGGACAAAATTGTTGCCAGAACTAATTTCATTTCATACATTGAAAATGCGGCACCAATACAACCTCGATAACCACCACCAAAAGGCAAATATTCATAAGGTGAAAACTTCTGGTTCAGAAACCTTTCCGGTGTAAACTGTTTTGGTTCTGGGTAAGTTTTGGGACAGTGATGTGCTAAATGAATGCAAGGGACTAAAACTGTGTTATTAGTATATTTCTCACCCGCAATTTCGACTTTATCCTTCACCATTCGCGGAGTGCCAATTAAAGCGATCGGATGAATTCTCAGTGTTTCTTGGCAAACAGCAGTCAGGTAGGGTAGCTGAGAAATTGCCTCAGGATTTGGTTGAGCACCCAAACTATCCAATTCCTCTATCAGCTTATCTCTTACAGACTCATTCCAATGAATCAAATAAAATGCCCACGCCAACACGGCGGCTGTCGTTTCGTAACCCAAAAGCAACAGAGACACTAATTGATCGCGTAGCTCTACATCTGTCATCTGCTGTCCGTTATCATCACGCGCCGATATCAACAAACTTAAAATATCTGTCCGGGAAGCATCATTTGACAAACGTCGTTCATTAATTTCTGCATAGATAAGTTTGTCAATTTCTTTTCGCCTGCGAAGAAACTGTCCCCAAGGACTCCACGAACCTAAATCCTTTTGTAATGGGGGAAAGAAAAATAAGCTGGAGTACAAAGGAGTCGTGACATCTTCCAACAAAGAACTCAGCAACTCTTTTAATTTTTGAAACCGATCGCCAGGAGTCAACCCAAATACCACTTGCAGAATAATTTGCAAAGTAATGTCCGGCATCACTTGCTGCATCGAAACGGATGTTCCCGCAGTCCACTGGGTGACTTCTTCAGTAATTTGACAAATAATTTTACCATAAGTCGTCATCCGATCGCCATGAAAAGGCGGCATCAATAACTGCCGGTGTCGATTGTGCGATCGCCCCTCCTGCAACACAATTGATTTTTCCCCGAACAACGGTTGAAACACATGAGTTGCTTTCCGAAAATCTAACTCCTTCGCAGGCAAGGCAAAACATTCAGCGATCGCCTGCGGACTGCTAAAAAACACCACTGGTGGCGAATTTATCCCCAACACCCTGACTGTAAAACAATCACCATACTTAGCAGCACACTCCTCCAAAAACCTCGTCGGATTCACAATTAATCGCAGCGTTTCGATTAAAGGTCCAGTCATAAAAACTTCAGATTCTCTCCCCTGTTTCCTCTGCGTCTTTATAATCTCACGCCAAGACGCCAAGACGCAAAATCTTTCTTAGCGCCTTTGCTTGATTCAACAAAACTTAACCAGGAATAGCCTCCAGATTGCGAGACATCACCGACCGTTCACCTTTAACTATAATTTGGATCGGACGTTCCGGGCCTGAAACCAAACCACGACGTTTCGCCCGCAAATCGCGATCGTCAACAAGCGCCAATTCCCACCTTGAAAGGATTTTAGCAAGTACCACTTTCATTTCAAACAAAGCAAAAGCCATTCCAATGCAACGTCTGGCTCCACCGCCAAAAGGCAAATACTCATAAGGAGAGAATTGCCGTTCCAAAAAGCGTTCTGGCTTAAACAACTTCGGTTCTGGATACAAATCCTCACGGTGATGGGTTAAATAAATAGAACCAATAACCACCGTACCCGGTTCGATTTCTTGCCCGGATAACGAGACGTGTGTTTTTGCCACCCGTGGAAAAGTCAACATCCCCACTGGATAAATTCGCAAAGTTTCGCTGCAAACAGCGTCAAGATATGGTAATTTGAAAATCGTGCTGGGGTCTGGATTGTCACCCAAACTGTCAAGTTCTTCTAGCAGCTTTTCCCGGACTGAAGGGAATTTATGTATCCAATACAACGCCCAAGCAAGGGCAGTTGCTGTGGTTTCGTGACCTGCTGTTAACAGAGTCATTAACTCATCACGCAACTCTTCATCCGTCATGGCCTGACCTGCTTCATCTCTAGCTGCCATTAATAAGCTGAGGATGTCCGTGCGAGAAGGGTCGAGTTGCGATCGCCGTTCCCCAATTTCTGCGTATAATAATTTATCAATTTGTTCGCGGCGACGCAGAAAAGTTCCCCAAGAAGTCAACGGACCTAAATCCCGTTGGAGGATGGGAAAGTAAAGAATAATCGTTCTCATTGGCGAACCCGCGTCTTCACCTAGCATAAGACGCAGCAGCTTTTCCAGTTCTTCGGCGCGGGAGCCTTCATACAGTCCAAACACAGCTTGCATGATGACTCGCAGGGTAATGGCTTGTGTTATAGAACGGACATTGCAGGGTGTCCCTATTTGCACATTACTTAATACATTTTCAGTAATATCACTAATGACCCCTCCGTAGGTTCGCATCCTTTCGCCGTGAAACGGAGGCATTAATAACTGACGTTGACGCTGGTGTGCTTTACCACTTAGGGTGATGACAGAATTTTTGCCCAATGATGGTTCAAAAACAGTGTTCCAGTCGCTGGGGGCTTCAAATTGCTTTGTATCATTTGCTAAAATCTGCTGAAGTGCCTGAGGGTTACTGACAAAAACCACAGGCATATTTAACCGCAGTGTAAAAATGTCCCCATAGCGTTTGGCAGAGGCTTCCATATATGACATGGGATTGAAAATCCACTGAAGCATCTGTACGATCATTGGGGTTTGTGGACCATTTGGTAATTTCATAAATTTTGTTTGTGTGCTTTTGTTCTTTTTTGCTACTGAAACAAATTGATTATGGAGTATTCAGGTATCAGCATTGAGAGCAATCAGCTACAAGCTACACCTATTTTACAAGTGCCAACAGCTTGGTTGTGGTCACAGGCTGAATGCTTGCACAGGAACCAATTAAGTTTTTTATAGTTTAGATTTAAAGTATTTATCTTTAAGTTGCTAACGAACATTAAATTGTTACAACCTGAAAGTTGTAAAATTTATTATTAAATTGAATAAGCATTTACAGTTTTTTTTCTCTTTATTCTTAGGTAATCGGCATGACAGCAATCACCCCCAAGACAACTTCCGCATCGCCAAATTTTTGTGAAGGCATTCAATATTTTGGTGAAGCATTACCAGGTTTTGAGAAGTATGGTGGAACACCTGTCATTGAATCGGGCGAAGTGGCGATCGCCGATGCGACAAATCCAGAGGCCGTCTTCCAAACTTTACTTGCTGCCGACGCCCTGCGCTACCTGACATTGCAAGTTACTGCCAGTAAAGCTTCCGGACACCCTGGCGGATTTGCTAGTCAAGCAGAAGCTTATGCGGCTCTTGTCATGCTTGGTTACAAAAATATTATTACCGAAGTGGGACACCATGCCCCTGGATTTTATAGTGCCATGTTCTTGGATCGTTCGCTAGAGGACATGGGAATTTCCACAGTCCAACAACTGCGCGCTCGCTTCCGCGAAAAACACGGATTGTTGGGACACCTCTCCGGCTACATTCCCGGTATTCTCGCACCAGCAGGACCTTTGGGTCAAGGACAACACTTTGCCATGGCAGCTGCCAAGCTGCACACAGACAAGCTATTCCCCTTCACTGTTGGCGATGGCGGACTGGGTGAACCATACATTGTGAGTGCAATGGCACACTTCCACACTGCTTATCCCAGCGTCACCAACTTCTTACCAGTACTCGTGTGGAACGGCTATAGTCAGGAACACCATAGCATGGTTTCTCTCAAAACCAACGAACAGATGATCGCCTACTGGCAAGGCAACGGTTTTGAAGAAGTTGTGTTAGTCAATGCCAAAGACTTTGACGACCAAAACCAAGCAGGTGATTACGTTGATAGTACGGCCTTTTCCTTACAGCAACGACTGGCTTTTAC
>CAZZVG010000117.1:0-9760 GCA_964657295.1 Iningainema sp.
TTCTGAGAAAAGCGTTCCGTTGCCGCAACACCTGGTTGTACTGGTGTAAAATGTGAGCATAAACTGGTTCGAGTTGGATTAAGAGTGTATCTAGCCAATTGCGGCGACCCTCAGGACCACCACGGACTAAATCCAAATCTAAGCTGGAAAACTGTACGGCATTGAAGACACCGAGAAAGTCCATTTGACGCCGCAGCTTCTCACCATTGATCGCAACACTACGACGTCCATTACGGCGTAAGGTTAAAGCTAGGTCACTTTCACCCGTTTGTCTCTGTACGGTAGTACGAATTGTGGCGATTTCTTCCCCATTCTGAATTAAATCGCGATCGCGTGCCATTCTGTGCGATCGCAATGTTGCCAGCAATTCCACCGCCTCTAACAAATTGGACTTTCCCTGAGCATTATTGCCCACCAAAATCGTTTTGGGAGCACTAAAGTTAACTTGCTGCTCTTTGTAATTGCGAAACTGTCGGAGGAGAAGGGTTTGGAGATACATAGTAGGGGCGGGTTTGGCATCAGATCAGATATACCCAGATGTTATCTAAATTAAACCCGCCCCTACTCCTTTCTCACACACTCTGCTTACCCATCAATCGTAAGAATAACTTCTCCATTTCAATCCAGACAAACATTAAAGCACTGAAACCAAAACAGATGGCCAATTCCATCGGACTCAGCCAGTGGGTACCAAAGAAAGTCCGCAAGAAAGGAACATAAATGAGCATTAACTGCAAAATTGTTGTTAAGATAACAGATCCGAGTACAAAGGGATTTGAGAAGGGATTTAACTCGATTGTCAGTCGCGAATTAGAACGAATTGCTAGAGCGTGCCCCATTTGGGCAATACACAAGGTAGTAAATACCATTGTCTGCCAACGATTTGGATCGAGTCCCGGACCTTTTACCAGTTGTACGTGATGATAAGCCCACTCCATCAGAATAATGGAAAGAATGGCAAAGATAATACCAATCCGAATTATATAAGAACCCAACCCCCGAGCAAAAATACTTTCACTAGGACTGAAGGGCGGACGCTTCATCACATCTGGTTCAGCAGGTTCCATAGCCAATGCTAAGGCTGGAAGACCATCAGTGACAAGATTCATCCACAGAATTTGGAGTGGTGTGAGGGGAACGCCTCCCAATCCTAAAATGGGGGCAGCGGCAATGGTGAGAACTTCGCCAATGTTACTCCCAAGGATGTATTTAATAAAACGGCGGATATTGGTGAAAACAACTCTACCTTCTTTGGTAGCGGCGACAATAGAAGCAAAATTGTCATCAAGAAGTACCATGTCACTGGCTTCCTTGCTAACATCAGTACCCGTAATACCCATAGCGATCCCGATATCTGCTTGTTTGAGGGCAGGAGCATCATTGACACCATCGCCTGTCATGGCGATAAATTTGCCTCGGCGTTGCAATGCTTGGACAATTCGCAGTTTGTGTTCCGGAGCAACTCTAGCGTAGATGTTTACACTGTCTACGTTTTGCTCTAATTCTTGGTCACTCATGCGTTGCAACTCTTGACCTGTTAGCACGACATCTCCCTCTTGGGCAATACCCAAATTGATGGCTATCGCCCTTGCCGTTAACTGGTGATCCCCTGTAATCATCACCGGTCTAATTCCGGCGGCTCGACACTCTTGCACTGCCATTTTCACCTCTGGGCGCGCTGCATCTAGCATTCCCACCAATCCCAGCCAGACTAAGTTTTGCTCAGATATTTCCTCTGATCCTTCATGTGGGATTTCCTGCAGAGGTTTGTAGGCAAAACCCAGCACCCGCAACCCTTGGCTTGCCATTTGCTCATTTGCTGCTATAATCTTACGACGTTGCAAATCGCTCAAAGGGACTGCGTGCGAGCTTATATAAATATGAGTGCAACGTGCCAAGGTTAACTCTGGTGAACCTTTGGTAAACATCAAGTAACTTTCAGATTTCAACAAGTGACTGATCACAGGATCAATCGCGGCGATCGGTGAGATACCCGTGTCTACAAATTCTACCTGACAAATAACACTCATCCGCTTGCGTTCCGAAGAAAAGGGGAATTCGCGGATTCGAGGTAGCTTACTTTTCCATTGATCTTGTTCAATTCCGCCTTTCGCCGCGAGAGCTATTAATGCACCTTCTGTAGGATCTCCTAAAATCGTCCATTCTCCATGTTTCTGTTGCAGAACCGAATCATTACAAAGGGTACAGGCAACGAATAATGCTTGGAGTTCTGGATACTCTTGTGGTTCAATTTTACTTCCTTGAAGTTGAAACTCTCCTGTAGGGGTGTAACCGGAACCTGTGACGCTAAACAACTGGTTTTTGGCATCTTCAGTATTACTACCGAGGGAATCCAAATTAAAAACTGATTGCACAACCATTTTGTTTTGAGTCAGAGTGCCAGTTTTATCAGAACAGATGGTATTTACAGAACCGAGAGTTTCCACGGCTGGCAATTTGCGGATCAAGGCATTTTGACGTACCATGCGTTGGGTTCCCAGTGCCAAGGTAACAGTGATCACTGCAGGTAAGCTTTCTGGGACGACAGCGACTGCTATACTCAAGGAAACTTCTACGAGGTCTTTGAGATTGCTGAAACCTCTTGCTTGAATAACTCCACCGACAATCACGATCGCCACTAAAACCAACGAACCCATCACTAGAACGTTACCCAATTGAGTCATCCGCTGTTGCAAAGGCGTCGGTTCACTTTCGACTGCTTGCAACATGGCGGCAATTTGCCCCAATTCTGTCTGCATTCCCGTGTTAGTTACCAGAACCTTACCTCGTCCTTTGACAACTTCAGTGCCTTGAAAGACTAAATTTACGCGATCACCTAATGCTGTCTCTTCTGGCAAGTTGATTTGTGGAAGTTTATTAACCGCTTCAGCTTCTCCTGTGAGTGCTGACTCTCTGATTTGCAAGTTAGATGCCTCTAGTAAGCGTCCGTCTGCGGCTACATGTACCCCTGTTTCCAGTAGCATCACGTCTCCTGGCACCAAATCTTTGGCTGATACCTCCATCATGCCGCCACGAATAACTCGCACGTTGGGAGAGGCAAGTTTTTTCAAGGCTGCTAGGGCTTTTTCCGCACGACTTTCTTGAACGTAGCCCAAAACACCGTTCAGGATGACAACAGCTAAGATAGCGATCGTGTCTCTGAAGGGGATATCGCCTTTTGCTAGCTTATCTCGCCAATCCAGCAAGTCTATCACCCCAGCAATTAGAGCTACAGCAATCAGCATCAACAACATGACGTTCTTAAACTGATCTACCAAAATTTCCCAGGCGCTCCGAGAGCCAGTTTCCTCTAGTTCGTTAAGACCATATTTTTGCAACCTCTGTTGTACTTCTTGAGGCGTTAAGCCATTGTCTGCATGGCTCTTCAACAGTTCTATTGCTCGATCAACTTCTAAACTATGCCAAATGGCGGCTGAAGCAGGCAGAGAATTAGCAGACATTGTTTAGGTTACAGGGAATGATTATAAAATTCGATCATAATTTAGTGGTGGCTGGAAAACCAACAAATAAAGTTACATTTAGGATGTCAACAACCCACGGCTTAAAGCCGATGGGCTTCAGGACTAGTTCTGGAGTCCCATAGTTGACCAGACTAAGCACTTCGGTACTACCTTCAGAACGTTATGACACCTACGGATGCGTAGCCAGTCCGTCCACTATAGGTGGGTATCCATTCAGCACTGTCGTTCAGCATTAAACATCTGTACAAGGGTTAAGGAAGTGTGTTGAACATAACAAGCGTTTTGAAGATTGTCGAGGCTAACATTACCCGAAAGGAGGGACTTTATGTCCAAAGTATTAGTAATTGACACCGATAAAAGATCACAAAATCCAATCCATCCAGCGCAAGCAAGACAGCTTTTAAATAACGGTAAAGCTGCAATATTCAGAAAATTTCCGTTTACAATTATCCTCAAAAAATCACGACCGGACACATCCGTAGAACCCCTAAGAATCAAGATTGACCCTGGTTCTAAAACAACAGGCTTTGCTTTGGTCAATGATGCGACAGGTGAGGTTTTATGGGCTGCTGAACTTCAACATAGAGGTTTTGCCATTAGAGAGGCATTAACTTCAAGAAGACAGCTTTGTAGAGGTAGAAGAGCAAGAAAAACTCGTTATCGTCAACCTCCGAAGCACGAATGGTTTAGGAAAGGGAATAATCAACCTTGTCCTAAACAACGTAGAGAAGGGTGGTTAGCACCAAGTTTGATGAGTCGTGTTGACAATATCGAAACTTGGGTGCAGAAGCTCATCAAATTTGCCCCAATATGCACAATATCCCAAGAATTAGTTAAGTTTGACACGCAACTTATGCAAAACCCTGAGATTACAGGAAAAGAGTATCAACAGGGAACATTAGCTGGGTATGAGACACGACAGTATTTGCTAGAAAAGTTTGGGAGAAATTGCGTCTATTGCGGCAAATCTAATTTACCTTTACAAGTAGAACATATTATACCCAGAGCTAAAGGAGGGTCAAACAGAATATCTAATCTCACTTTAAGTTGTGAGAAATGTAATCAGAGAAAGGGGACGAAAGATCTCAAAGATTTCCTCAAAAAGGAACCAGAGAAATTCCCAAAAATTCTGGCTCAAGCTCGAACACCTCTGGCTGATGCTGCTGCTGTTAATGTAACTTCCTTCAAACTACTGGAAATGTTAAAAGCTACTGGGTTGCCAGTAGAAACTGGTTCTGGCGGTTTGACCAAGTTTAATAGAACTACCCAAACCCTGGAAAAGCAACATTGGATTGATGCCGCGTGCGTTGGTAAATCAACACCCACTCTGTATATCAAAGGTATTAAACCGTTATTGATTTATGCTTCTGGTCATGGAACACGTCAAATGTGTGGCACAGACAAATATGGTTTCCCAATACGTCACCGCACAAACAAACAAATTCATTTTGGCTTTCAGACTGGAGATATCATCAAAGCCATCGTCACCAATGGTAAAAAAATTGGTACTTATATTGGTCGGGTTCAATGCCGCGCAACTGGCAGTTTTGACATCTCTACAAAAACAGGAAAAGTAGCAGGAATTGGTCACAAATACTGTTCACCCATTCACAAAAAAGACGGTTACTCCTATGACGTGTAATTCTCAGATATTTGAACTGGGGCTAAAGCCCCATCGGCTTCCGACCACGCCTCTTGAACGGATGTGTCTTCCGTGCGTCAGCTACATCCTCGTGGGCTTCCGCCTTTAGCTATTGTGAGCATTCACAACGGTGATACAGGCTGATAGCGTGGCTGGCGCTTTGGCTGAATACTTCAGAAGATTTCATAATTTTTTACCTGTAACACATATGTATGATGACAAATCAACAAGTCTTTATGCTCATTAAGCATAAATCCTGATGGATAATGAAAGTTCTATATTTTTTCGGGTAAGAAATTCACAATTTCTTGCAGGCGTGCTAAACCATTGAGTGAATAAGTTTATTAATGATGACTATTAGACTTCCTAGTTTAACCGTGAGCCAGATGTTTGGGCAAAAGACAATTCGACCGTTCAGTGCTGCCGTTCTCTGTGGCATCGCCTTCGTTGAAGATACTCTGCTCGCTATTGATACGAGTAAAGGGCATCTGCTGCAAATCGATCCTGACTCGGAAAATACCAAAATTATCAATCCTCACCAAGTGAAGGAGTTTCTGGATGTCACGGGTTTGGCGATTTGGGAAGATAATCTTTGGGTGACAAGGGGTAACGGTATTTATGTGTGTAAGTTGGGTTCATTAGGTTTGGAGCATTTTGTGACTCTGCCTTACACTGCAGATGGTATTGCTGTTTGGGAATCAGCGATTTACATCAGTTGTCAAAAGCTGGGAAGTATTTTGATTTTTGATCGCAACACGCGAAAACAAATTACCAGATTTTCTGCACCTGGAGTTGGGGTGGAAAATTTGGCAGTGAGTGAGGAAACACTCTGGGTATGCGATCGCACAGAACAAACGGTTTACTGCCTCGACAGGGCGACTGGAGAAGTTCAATTTAGCGTCCTGACACCGTTTGAGTGTCCCTCTGGCATAGCGATACATAACAATGCTGGCAAAGAAACAATTTATGTTGCCTATGCCTCAGAGGAAGCTTATTTGCGAGATAACCCCAACGCTGATCCAAACTATGAGCTATCTTACCGCGATCGCACGTTTATTCACCCACTGCATTATCATTACAATCCAGATAAACGTTGCGCTCTCTCTAATGGGTATCTGATAGAAATGTCTTACCTAGAAGAAATTTCTCCTTTAGAAGAAGTCTATTTACCAGAAGTCGAATGGCGGATTGCGCTCCCGTCAGAAACCGAGCGTCAAAAGGTGAGGCACGTCGAACCCGTTGGTTTGCCTTTTACTGAAGAAGTCATAGACGGACAACGTGTGGCAGTGTTTAAATTTGATGCCCTCACCCCAGGCGAACGCCATATATTTGGGTGGAAAGCAATTTTGGAAGTCAGAGGAGTTAAATATCGGCTGACTCCGCAGGATGTACAAGACATTCCAGAAGTCTCACCAGATCTTCAAGCTCGCTATCTCGTGGATGATGATGATCTATCAATGGATACTACCATTGTCCGCCGTTCTGCGCGGGAGGCGATCGGTAGTGAAATCAATCTGCTGCGGAAAATGTATAGTATCCGTAACTACGTATACGACCACCTATCCTATGGTATCAAACCCCATATCGATACACCTGATATTGTTTTAGAACGAGGTGTTGGTTCCTGCGGCGAGTATGTTGGTGTCTTGCTTGCTTTGTGTCGTTTAAATGGTATTCTATGTCGGACTGTTGGTCGCTACAAATGTCCTCCCTATGCCGAACGCCAACGCGTCCCCCTGCAACCGGATTACAATCATGTTTGGCTGGAGTTCTATGTACCGGGTTTTGGTTGGTTGCCAATGGAATCTAATCCCGATGATATCGGTTACGGAGGACCTTATCCCACCCGATTTTTTATGGGCTTATGTTGGTACCACATAGAAATTGGCAAAGGTATCTCTTTTGAAACATTGACAACTAAAGGTAAACGTCTCACAAAAGAAGATCTTTCAATTGGTGAATTAGCAATTAATCACATTCGGTTTACGATTCTTGAAGAGTTACCACCACTATAAATCTCCTTGCATTTGAATAATTAGCGAATTGTTGCACAGTAGGGGCGAATGGTGAGACAGCCCTGTTCGCCCCGACAAAGTGACCTGGACATTTTCACCATTTTTCAAATAAACTGTTATCATTGACATTTTTCGTAACTTTTATGAGCGTTCCACTTGTAAACCAACCCATACAAGAAAAAGTGGTAAGTCTAAAAGATGTTTCCTGGGAGAAATTTAAAGGTATTGAAGCCCTTCTTGAAGACAACCGCAATGTGCGACTCTCTTATTTGTCAGGAGTGTTAGAAATTATGTCCCCTATTGGAGATAAACATGAGTACGTAAAAACAACTCTTGGTTATTTGCTAGAAGCTTACATGAGGGAGTTAGGTATCCGATTTTATGGTCGTGGTGGCTTTACGTTGGAAGAAACTGGTTATGCTTCTGGTACACCTGATGAGTCTTATTGTATTGGGAGTAATAAAGAAATCCCAGACATTGTTATTGAAGTTATCGTTACTAGTGGTACCATTAATAAAAAGGAACTATACAAACCCAAAAGAATACCTGAAATCTGGTTCTGGAAGTCTAACCAAATAAAAATATTCCGTTTAAACTCAAAGCTTGAGTATGAAGAAGTCAACCGTAGTGATTTCTTCCCAAATTTAGATAAAGGACTATTGTTGCAATACATTGCCATGCCCGATCAGTACGACGCAGTCAATGAATTCGTACAAGCTATACGCAATCAAGGGTGATTTGATCGCTAGAATATATTTTTATAGATAAATCGGCTGATTTTCCTCGTCTATGACTACAGCCATCCCCGTTGTCAAACCTATTAGCCAGATAAAATTGGCTCCTGGTAGCTTTATTACCATACCTAATGTCAGCTGGCAAGAATTTGAATCTATTTTACTGGAACTAGGAGAAAACAGAGCTGCGCGAGTTGCTTACAGCAATGGTACATTAGAAATCATGGTTCCTTTACCAGAGCACGAAATTCCCAAAGATTTAATATCCGATATTGTCAAAACTCTACTCAAGAAAGCTAAGAAACGATACCAACCCTTTGCTTCCACAACCTTCAAACGCGTTGGTACCGCAGGTATTGAACCAGATGCTTGCTTTTATATCCAAAATTATCAAATCATGATTGGTCGTCGTCGCCTCAACCCTGACGATCCTCCTCCAGACTTAGCAATTGAAACTGATGTGACATCGAAAACCACTCTTGATGCTTACCAAGCTATTGGAGTTCCAGAGCTATGGATATATGATAACGGCAAACTCCGTATTCATTTATTGACAGATGGAAAATATATCAAATCAGACAGCAGCCCCAATTTTCCAGAGATCCAAATTGTAGAAGTTATCCCGATTATTGTGGAACGTTCTTGGCAAGTGGGAAGTGTTCAGGCTTTGGAAGAATTTGAAGCGATGATTGCGAAAGAATAAAAATAAGTTGCAAAGTAGACTGCTGGTGTGACAGTTCTAGGTGCGGAATGTAGTTTATAAAAGTTGGTTTAAGATAAGCAGTAATTCAGAAATTAATTATTTAAAATAAACTTGCTTCTGTATGTATGTCCTTAAACTACTGAATCAATGAGTATTGAATCTGTCAAAGTAATCTTATGGGAAGAAAATCAAAAAGATTTTCTAAAAAAGTTCTATGATCTACAGTTTATTCCCAGAATAGGAGAGGAAATTTACCTAAAAAAGGAGAACTGGAGAGTAACCAAAGTTGAGCATGATGTAGAAGTTAGTGAGATTAATGTCTACTTAGAATTAATCAAAAAAGATAAGCAGCATAGAGGAACAAAGGGTTCTTCCCATAAGCCCGAACAAATGCGCCAAGACGATGGCCCTTAAAGGATGGTATCGTTTTTTGTGCAATATCCCGATGTGCCAAAAATCTAGCTTTTGCTATTGGCACAGCGTCACCCGTTGTAAAAAATTGAACGCACCCCAACTAACAAACACGGTATAGTTGGGGATTCATGGGCTAAAAAGTTGCCGTACATCCGCTCTTCGGTGATCTGCAATACATCGAGCGCGTACCCAGAACAATCGGTGTCCTCGAAGTGCCGTCAGAACTTTTGCACCTCGTAACTCTAGAATAGCAATTGTCACCCATAATCACCGCATATCAATAACGAGCAGTGATATTGTATGAAGCGTTGAGATCAGAATGATATTTCTTCCCAGTCTTGAACCGACACAAGGAATAATTTGTTTGATCTCTCCGAACCTTTCCGCTACCGTCGTAAGCGTATTAGACCCTGTGGCTGATACGGAAAGGATTGCAAGCGACTGACGAGATTTGGCGAGATTTAAAAACGTTCGTTTATGAAAATACTTTACTCATTGGCAAAATTCCATCTTGGCAATTATGGCAGTAAATGGTATAATATTTGTTCTATTTACATCCAATGGAGGGAAAATATGCCACGCCTAGATTTGGGTAATCCTTATGATTATTATGTGCAGGCATTGATTGATACAGGACTTTACAGCACCTACACGGAAGTGATAAAGGATGCGTTGCGTCAGCATATGGATTCACACACTGAGAGCAAGCGTATAGCCTTATTCCATGCTGCGATTGCCGAAGGAGAGGCAGACATACAGGCAGGGCGTGT
>CAZZVG010000118.1:0-6342 GCA_964657295.1 Iningainema sp.
ATCGAACTTAGGTTGCTTCAAGAAGCCTCGGCTAAAAAAATTCCACAGCAGCGATGCGATGACAACAGTGCAGTTGAACAACCCTTCGGGCTGGGAAGGGGGCAGGGGGAAGATGGATGGATTGAGAATTGATGCCCCTGCTCAGCGAGCGCCCAAATTGGGTTCAGTCCCCCACCAAAATCGCAGATTTGCTGGTCTTCAATAGGATGGCGGTTCAATCAATCCCCATCCAATTGCTCCCCCTGCTCCCTGCTCCCCTACCTCTTCTTGAAACAAATCTTTATTTTCTTTTCCATGACGTGCGTTGGGTGCTTCTGAACTTTTTACTGTTTACTGTTTACTTTTTATTAATCAGCCCCTTCAATTGGTGCAAAACCCTGGCGCTGGATATTCTCTGTCACCATGCGCGGTTCTAAAAATTGTAGCAGGTAATCAGGGCCTCCTGCCTTAGAACCAACGCCAGAAAGCTTGAATCCCCCAAATGGTTGCTGTGCAACAATCGCACCCGTAATAGTGCGATTAATGTACAAATTCCCGACTTCAAACTCTGACTGCGCCATTTGAATATGGGAAGGTGTTCGAGAGTAAAGTCCGCCAGTTAAAGCATAGTTAGTGCCATTCGCAACTTCTAAAGCCTCTGAAAAATCTTTAACCTTAGTCACTGCCACAACCGGACCAAAAATTTCTTGCTGAGCAATTGTGGCATTTGGCGAGACTTCTGTAAAGATCACAGGACCAATAAAATACCCGTTAGCCGGTGCGGACATTTCCAAAGCAACTTTTGCTTCTGCCTTCCCTTTCTGAATATACTCGCAAATGCGATCGCGTGCCTTAGCATCAATCACCGGGCCAACTTGCGTACCAGGTAACTCAGCCGCACCAATGTTCAGTGATTTCGTTGCTTCCACAAAGCGTTGTACAAAAGTATCATACACAGATTGATGTACAATCACCCGTGAACAAGCAGAACATTTTTGTCCGCTATAACCAAAAGCCGATTGGACGACACCGATAACAGCCGCGTCTAAATCAGCACTTTCATCCACAATAATCGCATTCTTCCCGCCCATTTCAGCAATGACACGTTTCATATGCTTTTGACCGGGTTTGAGAATAGCCGCCTCTGCGTATATTCTACACCCTACTTCCTGTGAACCCGTAAAAGCAATCACATGAGTATCCGGATGATTAACAAAGGTTGCGCCGACTGTAGAACCTTTTCCCGGCACATATTGAAAGACACCTTTAGGTATACCCGCCTCCACCAAAATTTCTGCGAGTTTTGCAGCAATCACAGAAGAAGATTCTGCAGGTTTCAACAAAGTACAATTACCCGCAACCAAAGCTGCCACAGTCATCCCTGTAGCAATAGCTAGTGGGAAATTCCAAGGAGAAATCACCACAACAATTCCCCGTGGCTGGTAAATGTAACGATTTGTTTCACCAGCAACGTCATAATTATAACCCAAATCAAGCCGTTCCATTTCTGAAGCATAGTAGCGACAAAAATCTATAGCCTCAGAAACCTCACCATCTGCCTCTCGTACAGCTTTCCCCACTTCCAAAACCATCCAAGCAGAAAGTTCAGCCCGGCGTTGCTCCATCAAATCACCCGCCTTCCGCAAAATCGCCGCACGTTTAGCAACAGGAGTTTTACGCCAATCAGGAAAAGCCGTCTTTGCCCATCGCATCGCCTGTTCAGCTTGTTCAACAGAAATCGATCCAACCCTCCCAACAACCTCACTATAATTTGAAGGATTCACAGAATCAACAACATCCTCAGTCTTGGTGTACTCACCATTAATCAGAGGTAAATAAATCTTCCCCAGTTGTTGACGAACACTTTGTAAAGCCGCAGCCGATTCCTTAACAAAGTCCTCCCTAGCATAATCCGTGTCTGATGCACCAACAAAATTCGCGCTGCCTCGCCTTTGCGCCTTTCCGTGAGACAAATCCACCATCGGCGGTGCAATAAGTTCCTCCACAGGGCGATTTTCCATATTTTGCCGCAGAAAAGAACTATTAGCAGTATTTTCCAACAACCGACGAATCAGATAAGCCATTCCTGGCAGAAGTTCACCGTAAGGGCAGTAAACTCTGACTCGATAACCCTTATTAACCAAAGCTTGGGCAATTTTATCCCCCATGCCATAGAGAACTTGCATTTCAAAGCAACGGCGGGGGACATTTAAACTTTCTGCTATGGCAATCGCCCGTGCTTGTGATCGCACATTATGACTACCGATTGCAGAATAGACATATTCATGATTCTGTAGTAATAGCTCAGTTATCTGCTCAAAATTAGCGTCCGTCGCTGCCTTATCGTTGTACACTGGTTGAAGCCAATGTTTTTGTATTGCTTTGATGGTTTCTTGATCCCAATACGCTCCTTTCACCAAACGGATCGTCATCGGATAACCGCGTTGTTTAGCCCAAGCAATCCAGTTTTGGACATCAAGTTCGCTATCGCGGAGATATGCCTGTATTGTGATGCCAATATCTGTACGCTGTCTAAACTCTTCTTCCATCAACAATTTTTTCAAAATGCTAAGAGTTATGTCTTTGTAAGCGTACTGTTCCATATCAAAATGAACTGCAGCACCCAATTCCTGAGCACGACGCAAAAGGATGCGAATGCGCGAGCCAACTCGTTCTTCACTGCCTTTCGCATCCAAAGGATCGAACTGGGAGTAAAATGCCGTCAGCTTCACAGATACCTGAACTTTTGGCAACAAGCCATCGGCTTCGTCGATTAAAGGAACTGTCGTCCAACTTTTCGAGGCTTCTACCAATTGTTGCATCAATTCCAGGTAGCGTTCCAGGTAAGACTGAGCTTCTGCTTCGGTAATCACTGCCTCACCCAACAAGTCTACAGTGAATGCCATTTTTTCTTTACGCAGTCGCTCAATCGTCTTGATGACTTGTTTAATATTCTCTCCGGAAATATATTTGTGAGCTAATGTTTCTGTTGCTGTGGAAACAGTTGTCGCCGCAACTTGCCCTGGCACGGAATCGGGGTTAGCAAAGTTTAGCATTGCCTTCAGGGCGGCTGGTAGTTCTACTGTTTCCGAGCCTAGATACTCTTGTAAATGTGCGGCAACTTCTGATTTACTATTTAAAGCAGGAAGAGTATCAATAAAGCGAAATAGCTGCACCCGTAACCCAGGATTACTCATAGCCCAAGCCAGTAATTTATCATCCCAGCGCATCTGCTCTCGCAATGCCGCAAAGAACGAACGATTCTCCTGCGTTGCCGCTAGAAGTTCTCTGGCGATTTCTTGGGTTTTCTCTTCGTATATACTTTTTTTAACTTGTAATACCACTGATGACCGACTCCTTATTTTAAGTAAGGCTTTCTAAAAAAGCCCACGTATACTATTTTGACGCTTGAATTGTCCTAAGTCACTGTATCGCTAATTATTTTGTTGGCAGATTGCTCAAACAGCAGTTGCTATAGCTTAAGTGTGGGCGATGGTATTTCATCAAGCGCCGCCAGTCGCCGTGACACTGTAGCCATCCGAAATTAGTCGGAAAACACTCCTAGTTCTGCTCTTCCAAATCCTATCTGCGCTCCTTGGAATTGTCAGACTTGACATCCGGACTTCGTAAGAGTTGTCTAGATACTTGTTTCGTGTGCGTTTGATTTATGAGTGCTAGATTAAGCGTCCGACTCTATAAACTTCATTGTAGAGACGATTGAATACCGAATTGTTAAACTGTTTCCAGTTTTGTAAAGACTTACTGAGCCAACTGAGTCAATTCTACTTAAATTTTGTTTGCGTTCAAAATTCATCTAATACACTTTCATGGAATTTTGTCAATATCTAATTTTGAGCAATATTTAGAAAATAAAATATTTTTTAGTTATGAAAAATTAAAAAGTTATTAAATCTTTTAAACTTCTAAGTTTCTACGTCTTTTGGCATCTTCTAGTGAATGGAGTCCATGCACTACAATAACCTTAGTTGATTGTTACTGACATCAATGGCTCAAAATAAAAAAGCGGTTTTGGCAGTTATTTGTTTAAGACAGGTGAGAAGTCCGTGTTGGGAACGGGTAGGTCACAAGTAGTGAAAAATAAGCTGAATGAGATTCTGCTAAATCATTAATAAACGTGGAAACAAATGAGTAACGTCCAAGCAAAATTTGAGGCAAACGAAACCGCATTTCATGTAGAAGGTTACGAGAAAATCGAATTCAGTCTCGTATATGTCAGTGGCGCGTTTGATATTAAAAATACAGAACTAGCTGACAGTTATAAAAGTTTTGGGCGCTGCCTTGCAGTTGTAGACGCAAATGTCAATCGGCTTTACGGACTAGAAATTAAGGAATATTTCCGGCACTACAACATTGACTTAACCATTTTTCCGGTCATTATTAGCGAACCAACAAAAACGATCGCCACGTTTTTGTCAATTGTTGATGCGTTCTCGGACTTCGATTTAGTCCGAAAAGAACCAGTCTTGATCGTTGGTGGAGGATTACTATCGGATGTTGCAGGCTTTGCGTGTGCCTCTTACCGTCGCAGTACAAACTATATCCGCGTTCCTACAACCCTGATTTCGCTTGTCGATGCAGGTGTCGCGATCAAAGTAGCAGTGAACCACGGCAAGTTGAAAAACCGTCTCGGTGCTTATCATCCTCCTAAAAAGGTGATTCTTGACTTTTCTTTCTTGAGTACACTTCCAACTGCTCAAGTTCGTAATGGCATGGCAGAACTTGTGAAGATTGCCGTTGTCTCCAACCTAGAAGTCTTTGAACTATTAGAGGAGTATGGAGAGGATTTACTCCGCACGCACTTCGGTTACATTGACGGCACACCAGAAATTCAGGAAGCGGCTCATCGAGTTACGTATGAGTCGATCAAAACAATGTTGGAGTTGGAAACCCCCAACCTCCACGAGTTGAATTTAGATCGCGTGATTGCCTACGGTCATACATGGAGTCCTACCTTAGAGTTAGCTCCAACCATACCATTATACCACGGTCATGCTGTAAATATTGATATGGCATTATCAGCCACTATCGCGGCAAAACGCGGTTATATCAGCGAACATGATCGCGATCGCATCTTGGGATTGATGAGCCGCATCGGTCTTGCCTTAGATCATCCCCTCCTCGACGGTGATCTTGCTTGGTATGCTACCCAGTCTATAACATCGACAAGAGACGGTTTACTACGGGCTGCTATGCCGAAACCGATTGGTTCATGCTTCTTTGTCAATGATATGACTCGTGAAGAACTAGACGCGGCAATCGATGAACACAAGCAGATTTGCTCTGCATACCCGCAGGCTGGTGCTGGAATTGATGCGTATGTAGGAAGCGATGAGCAAGCATTGGTTGGGAGTGGCAATGTCTAGCCTTGTCAATCAACACCAAAGTCCTCGTCCCGTTACGCCGTTGGGCATCCTGGTTGACGAACTTAAGGCGATATCCCAGATACTGGAAGATAACCAGAATGCTCCTCCGGCGATCGTGCATCACCTACAGAAAGCGTTGCGACTGGCTGCTGGTTTAGATCCTTACGTATGTGAGTGTACCACCGCTGAATCTGAGGCACTTGCCACCTTAGCTAAGAAGACAAGTGAGGAGGCTTGGAATCAGCGTTTCGGTGAAGGTATAACAGTGCGGCATCTCGAACAAGAGATGTTGTCAGGGCACTTGGAAGGGCAGGTGCTGAAAATGTTCGTCCATATGACTCGTGCCAAAAACGTGTTGGAAATCGGTATGTTCACTGGTTATTCAGTACTGGCGATGGCAGAGGCTTTACCAGAGGACGGGCGTTTAGTTGCCTGTGAAGTCGATGAATATGCCGCTAAATTTGCTAAATCTGCATTTCAGGCATCCTCCCACGGACATAAAATTCATGTAGAATTAGGTCCGGCGTTAGAAACGCTTCACAAGTTAGCAGCTGCCCAAGAGACATTTGATTTGGTATTCATTGATGCCGATAAAACTGAGTACGTGCAGTATTTTCAAACACTACTGGAATCCAACTTACTAGCACCCCACGGATTTATCTGTGTTGACAACACCTTGCTACAAGGACAACCTTACCTTCCTCAAGACGAACGAACTCACAACGGAGAAGCCATCGCCGCCTTCAACCGAGAAGTGAAAAATGATCCAAGAGTTGAGCAAGTCTTACTACCTGTACGAGACGGCTTGACTATTATCCGACGAGTACCAGAGGAAGAATAGTCACTCTTCACTCGGTGCCTCCTAACTCTTGACTTCTTAGCTGTAGAGACACGTGCGTCTCTACAGCTTTGGCTCAGGAGCGGTTTATTCAAACAATAATTTTCACAACTGAGCGCTATAAAAGGCTCGTAGTTGCGC
>CAZZVG010000118.1:6352-9732 GCA_964657295.1 Iningainema sp.
TCGATCGCAACTACGAACATAACGCGCTTGGACTTGTGCTATTCTGTACTAAGCGTGTACAGTAGACATAGGAGTGAAAAACATTCGCGTCTCTACAAGAGTTGTAGAAAACGCACAATTAACTCGATGACAAACAAATGACTTCTACACCAGTCAATAAAGTTACCTCACTGGAAGCGAAAAAGAAAGTCTTTGGAATGATTTTGGCTTTTGTCGAAAGCCAGTGTGTCTACGTTGCTACCCGCTTGGGGATATTTAACTTATTACAGGACGAGGGGGAGCAGAATATTGAAAGTATAGCGCAAAAGACAGAGACAAAAGCTGAGAAACTTTATTTCATTCTACGTGCTCTAGCTCATTTGGGAGTTTTGGAAGAAAAGCCAGGGAGACTTTTTGCGCCAACGGAAATGTCAACTCTTCTCGTTACCAATAATGGGCCTTCATTAGGTCATTTTGCAATGCACGTCATCGAACCTGCCCAGTGGGATGCTTGGAAGGTACTTGAAGATGCTTTACATACGGGTGAAGTCCCATTTGAGAAAGCAAACGATAAAAGTGTTTATGAGTTTTGTCAGGACAATGAATGGAGTGGTGATGTCTTCATTAATGCTATGATTTTCTTGACAAATCATAGCATTGATGCATTCCTGGATGTTTACGATTTCAGCCGCTTTGATACAGTGATGGATGTTGGCGGCGGACAGGGATCACTGATTGCCAGTATCGTCAAACGGTTTGGCTGTAAGGGAATGTTGTTTGATGTGCCTTATGTAACTGAATCAGCACTTGCTTATTTAGAGAAGCAAGGAGTTGTCAATGCGGTGCAGATTCTCTCTGGCGATGTATTTATAGAAGTGCCAAAAGGTGCTGATGCGATCGTGATGAAGTATTTCATCTCCGCCTGGAATGACGAAGACGCGATGAAAATTTTGCATAACTGCAAACAGGCGCTCCCACCTCACGGAAAAATCATCCTTTTGCAGGCGTTCGTTCCTGATATAGATGAACCAAAAGTCGCTCCCGATGGGATTATGCCAGGGATTTTTGCCGTACAGGTTAATGTCGCGGTTCCTGGAAATGGATGGCACACGCGGCGGCATTTTCAGAAGTTATTTGAGAAGTGTGGTTTTCAGTTAGAAAAAGTGGTTGACACAGAAACCAACCTCTCCGCAATGGAGTTTGGGCTGGTATCTTAATTGAACGCATAGATAATGCAGAATTTGTTAACTAGAACCTGTCAAGAAGTACCATCAACCATCATAATAGAGAAAGCGACGACTCAGGGTAAACTATCTAACAAATATCCTTGTTCCTACTGACGTTCATTAACCCAAATGCTGCAAAACAACCGCTATCGAATTATTCGGACTTTAGGAAGCGGTGGATTTGGTGAAACATTTCTTGCTGAAGATAGCCAAATACCCTCACTTCGTCGCTGTGTTATTAAACAACTCAAGCCAATTCAAAACAATCCTCAGATTTATGAGTTGGTACAGCAGCGGTTTCGGCGGGAAGCAGCGATTTTGGAAGAACTAGGTGATGGCAATACTCAGATTCCTCGATTATATGCCTATTTTTCCGAAAATAGTCTATTCTACTTGGTGCAAGAATATATTGAAGGACAAACTCTCACGGCAAAGATACAACAGCAAGGGTTGATGAGTGAGAGTTCGGTTAAAGAACTCTTGAATAGTATTTTGCCAGTTCTCGATTACGTTCATAGCAAAGGCATTGTCCATCGAGATATCAAGCCAGATAACATTCTGATTCGCAATGTTGATCAAAAGCCAATTTTAATTGACTTTGGTGCAGTGAAGGAAACATTAGGAACAATGGTCACTCCTTCTGGAAATGCCACCCAGTCAATTATCATAGGCACACCAGGGTTTATGCCAAGCGAACAATCTGTTGGACGCCCGATGTTTGCCAGTGATATATATAGTTTGGGGTTAACAGCTATTTATTTACTGACTGGCAAGTTGCCACAGGAACTAGGAACTGATCCTGCTACGGGTAATATTTTATGGCGACAATTTGCCATGAATGTGTCTCCCAGTTTTGCCACAGTGTTAGATAAAGCGATTCAGTTTAATGCAGGCGATCGCTATACTAGGGTTAGAGAAATGCTACAGGCACTACAATCTCCAGCCCCATCTTCTTATCCCACTGTCCCTGATACCCAACCACCAACAATTATACCATCTCCCCCAACACCGCAACAGACAATTCCCGTCAGCCCCAGATCCCATCAAAGCAATCAAGGTAGTGGGCATTCGTCGGGAATCTTGATGGGTAGTTTAATTGCAGGCGGTTTGATTGGTGCTTCGATCATTATTGGTTTGACTCTCAGCAAATCACCACAACCAGTTGGAGAACAACTGGCGCAGCAAAGAACCGCATCAAGCGAACCGACGACAACAAGTTCTAAAACAGTTCCGCAACCTTTAGAATCTTCGCCAGAGTCACCTGTGTCAAAGCAGATTCCGAACCCAACTTCAATCTCTCCATCACTCCCAAAACAGCCACCAGTTGATAAACCATTACCAGAACAAGCGGTGCGAGATTATTTTTCACTGCTCAATCAAGGGCAGTATCAAGATGCATGGAATCAACTCTCTCCAAGCTTTCAACAAAACAAAAGCCTTCATCCCTATGGTTATAGTTCTTACATTGATTGGTGGGGAAAGCAAGTTCGACAGATAGAAATTAATCAAGTGAGTTTAGTCGAGGCAGGTACAGAAAAAGCGACTGTAAAGGCTGAGTTAAAATATATAATGAAAAATAGAGATGTAATTTCTAGTAATCTGCGCCTTTCCCTATTGTGGGATGCGGAAAAGAGCAGATGGATTTTGGCTGATGCACAATAGCTTTTGACCGAAAACCATAGGGCGCAATGTTATTTGTACTTAATTTATGATGGGATAATTTTAAATCCAGCTTGATAAAAATGATTATCTAAGGTTAAAGCTGTAACAATCTCTCGTTGTTGCATAACGATAAATGATAAACAATCAGTGAGAGAATACGATTTGTCTTTATGTTTTTGAAAATATTCCCATCCCTGATTAAATAGAGTTTGCTCAATTTCGATTAATTCTATATCAGGACTTTCCAATAAACGATTACCAACTTCAACTGCTTTATAATGGAGGTTTCGACTATTAAAAAAAGTAACAACTTCATTAAAAATGTATGTTGTTGTTATTAACAAAAGTTTCGTTTTTATTAAATTAGCCCAATTTTGTAATACTTTTTGATGAGTATATTCATTTTTTAGTTTAAACTAGATTTTGTTTTGGAGATGCTCCCAGTTTCTCAATTCCTGGTCAATAAAATATTCTACGAGGTTGCGGAACATTTTTTCAATAACGTCCGCGCTT
>CAZZVG010000119.1:0-9727 GCA_964657295.1 Iningainema sp.
ATTCACACACTAGATCAAACGCAGTATGCTTATTTTACGATTGCCAACACTATGCAATCAACGATCAACTTGCTCGCTGACACGGGAATTGGTATCAGCATATCTGCCATTGGTGGTAAGGTATGGCAAGACCGCTACCGCTTCGGTCAGCTGATTAATACTGCTATGCAATTGCGTTATTCCTTAGCAGTCATTTCTATGACTGTAGTTACACCAATCCTACTGTGGATGTTAATTCAGAATGGTGCTTCAGCTGTATTGGCGGTTTTAATAACAGCCTCAGTGTTATTGGGAGTGAATTTTCAGCTTGCGACTGGAGTCATGTCCGTAGTTCCTCAATTACATTCTCAAATTAAGCGATTACAAAATCTAGATTTGTTTGTTTCAAGTTTTCGACTGGCACTATTAGGAGTAGCATACCTGACCTACTTAAATGCTGTGGTAGCTGTTACAGTGACATCAATTATAGCAGGACTACAGCGTTTTATTTTGCGTCGTTGGGTCATTGAAAAAATAGATATAACAGCACCTGTTAGTCAGGAAGACCATAAATTTATACTTGCAACGATAAAAAACGTCATGCCAAATAGCATTTTTTTTTGCTTCCAAGGACAACTAAATATTTTACTTATTAGCATTTTCGGTAACACTCAAAACATAGCTGAAGTAGGTGCCTTAGGAAGACTAGGGGTTATCTTTTTTTTGATGAATTCCATAATGAGAACTATTGTATTGCCAAGTTTTTCTCGTTGCCAAAAACCTAACATACTACTTCGGCGTTATTTCCAAATATTACTATTTTTTTTAATTCTTGGCATATTCCTAATTGGAATGTCCGGAATATTCACTAATGAATTTATCTGGATACTTGGCAGTCGTTATTCAAAGCTTAGAAGTGAAGTAGTGTTGATGATGATTTCCACAATAACTACTTCAATTGTGGAAGTTATGTCATCAATGAATTACACAAAAGCATGGGTAGAGTATGCCTGGTTAGAAATACCAACTAGGATTTTTTTGCAAATATTTTTGCTATTAACTTTAGATATTTCAACAGTGAGAGGAGTCATCTTGTTTAGCTTATTTTCAAATATTTCTCCTTTTTTAGTTAATACAATGCTGACATATCGAGGTTTTACAGCACATGAATCTGTTTAATTATATTACTAAGATATTTGATAAATCAAAAAAGGAGTCAGACAGCTTATGTTCGGAGATGTAGAAGCAGTGTTGTCAAAAATAAGACCGAACAATCTTGTTCTTGATGTAGGTGGTTGGGCTTGTCCATTTAATCGTGCTAATTGGATTATAGATGCTGAGCCTTATGAAACAAGAGGAGCATATGAAAAAATCGGCATGAGTAAATTTCAAGGGGGAGAAACGGAATATTTTAATAAAGATACTTGGATTCAAAGAGATATATGTGATAAAACATCATGGCCTTTTGAAGACAAGGTTTTCGATTTTTCCATTTGTTCACATACGTTGGAAGATATCAGAGACCCACTTTACGTATGTTCTGAGTTAATAAGAGTATCTAAACGCGGATACATAGAGGTTCCTTCCAGGATATGGGAATCTTGTAGAGGTCTGGAGAATGAAGATATGGTCGGGCTATCTCATCATAGATGGTTAGTAGAGATTATTGATAGTCATATTCAATTTACTATGAAGTATCACATAATCCATACTGATATGCGATTAGCATTTCCACCATCCTTTGCTAGAAATCTTTCGTCAAGCGAAACTATTGCATCCCTATTTTGGGATGATAATTTTACTTTTGCTGAAACTCAAATTCATGGTGTTGAGAATCTTTATAATTCTCTGAGTCAATTTGTAGAATCACGATATAAATATCCTTGGCACCAATTATGGTTACAGTCAAGTAATGTATATTTCCAACGTTATAAGAAAGGTCTGCTCCGTAGGTTGACTAAATAGTATCTAATGATTAATTTTTTTTAGAATGAGTACACTATCTGTCGGATGCGGTAAGCGCACGCCGGAACCCCATCTAATTAGGTTAGATATATCTCCGGATGTGGAGCCTGACGTTGTTTGGAATTTAGACAAATTTCCTTATCCGTTTGAAGATTCGTCTTTTAGTACAGTCGAGTGTTATGATGTCATTGAACATTTACAGGATATTCCTAAAACATTAGAAGAGTTTCATAGAATATTGAAACCTAATGGATTGCTACAAATCACCACTCCTCATTTCTCTTGTGCAAACTCCTTTGTAGACCCTACACACAGATGGCATCTCAGCTATTTTTCCTTTGATTACTTTTTTGAGAGTCATACATTATCTTATTATTCAAAGGCTAGATATAAAGTTAACGCACGTCATCTTCAATTTCAAGGTGGTAAATTTAACCGTTATATTATAAGTAGAATTGCTAATAAATTTACAAAAAATTATGAACAAAGATGGGCTTGGATTTTCCCAGCATGGTATCTCTATTTTGAGTTAGAAGTCATAAAATAAACTAGCTGTTTAAACTATGAAAGTTGTTCACATCACTCCAACATACTTCGATAACTCCTCTATAATTGGCGGTGGTGAGCGTTATCCAACAGAGTTAGCTAATTGGATGGCTAAACTAGTAGATACTACTTTAGTCAGCTTTGCTTCACAGCGAAATTCCTACTGTGTGGGGAAGCTAAAGGTTGAAGTTTATCCGGTGAAACACTTTATTCATGGCAGTAAGCTGAACCCGATAAGTTTCGGATATTTGAGGTCAATATTTAATGCTGATATTGTTCATATCCACAACATAAATACTATTGTTTCTGATTTAGGTTGTCTAACAGGATTTTTCCTGGGAAAGCGTATTTTTGTTACAGATTATGGTGGAGGTGGAAGCTTGGTACTAAATCGGAAGCTGCCAGTATTTAGTTGTTACCGACACGCAATTACCTATTCCCGCTTTGGCTTAAACTTTATTCCAGATGAACTACAAAAAAAATCAGTTTTGATCCAAGGTGGGATTGATACTGATAAATTTTGTCCAGAGCCTGATTTAGCAAAACAGAATAAGTTACTATATGTTGGTCGCATTCTGCCGCATAAAGGTATCAATTACCTGATTGAAGGCTTCCGTTTGTTGAATCGCCCAGACTATCAACTCACCATCCTCGGCAGAATTTATAGTCAGGTATTCTATCAAGATCTCAAACAGATGGCGGAGGGTTTAGCAGTTAATTTTGTTCACAATGCAGATGAACAGCGGCTACTGTACGAATACCGCACAGCGAAAGTATCAATTTTACCTTCAGTTCATACGACTTGCTATGGAGATTATACTCCTATTCCCGAACTGATGGGGTTTACTTTGCTGGAATCGCAAGCTTGTGGAACTCCTGTGGTGTGCACTGATGCAGGAGCAATGCATGAATTTGTAGATGATAGTCTTACTGGGTTTGTGGTTAAGCAGAATTCAGGGGAGGCGATCGCCGCTGCAATGCATCAACTCATTAATCTTTCTCCATCAGAATACGCAGAATTTCAAACTACTTGTCTTGACTGGACTAAGCCGCTTAGTTGGTCAAATGTAGTCCAAAAGCACTTAGAGATTTACGAGGAGGTTTAATTACATGAGCATGCGTATACTCATAGTAACCCATGCCGCACTATCCGCTGAGCTTGGTGCTGGTCAGATGGCAATAAATTTAGGAGAAGCTCTACGAGCCAACGGACATGATGTGACCTTTTGGTCTCCTTATCCACTACCTAAGCAGACAAGATGGTGGCAGAGTTTTCAAGTCATGCGCTTAAAGCTCGATGCTTTTCTCGACACTCAAAAACCCTTCGATGTTATTGATATTCCTGCCTCCTTCATTACTCAAAAAGTTAGTCAGTCTGCTCAACGAGTCGTTGCTCGTAGTGTCCAACCTGACATTTTGTATATATTGCACAGCCTAAACGAACCTCTCCAGCGAGATATAAAAGGAATTATTCTTCTTCCTTTTAGTTACTTGTACTCTTTTTTTCAAATCTTTTTAGTTCTGCAAGGCTGGAAAAGAGCAAACTATATTCTTTGCTTGGGGAGTTTAGAATTTTTATGGATGAAGAAATGGTTCCCTTGGTGGCGCAATAAGCTTTCATTTTATGTTAATGCGCTTTGCACATCTGAGCAGATAGCACTGGCTCAAGTCCAAATTCAACGACAACAGCCATCAAAAGAAAAACTTAGATTTCTCTGGATTGGTCGTTGGGTTTCTCATAAAGGGACTGATATTTTGCTTAATTTCATTACAAAATGGTTATCCTTGCGTCCTCAAGATTCTTTTACAATAGCAGGTTGCCATACCAAGGCTCAGGAACAGATTTCTTCTGTTCTTCTTCACTCAGGTCATCTGAGAATTTTACCTTCATTTACTAGAAAAGAACTCTACGATCTGCTCGCTAATCATGATGTTGGTTTATTTACTAGCAAGGTAGAAGGCTGGGGTCTAGTGCTTAATGAAATGCTGGAATCGGGAATGCCTGTTTTTGCTACACCTGCTGGTGGAGTACCTGACTTGCAACCTTTTGCAAATAACTTGTTAAATTCATTTCCACCAACATTAGAATTAATTTCTAAAATACCCAATAAGCTTATTGTTATTGAAGATTATTATAATACTTTCACCTGGCACAAAATAGCAGAATATTATACAAGTATTCCTTGATATTATATTTTCTCATTTTAAATAAACTAGAAAAAAAGATATAAAATGGTGAGATACAAGATGACACATATTAATAGTAAAAAAACATCTTTTCTAAGGAAAATTCAGCCATTATGGTTGAGAGAAAAGCTCTTTTGTAAGCTATACGCTAATCAATCAGCCATGTATCCCGACTTTTTTAAGCGCGCAATTTTAGAATTTGCTCCTACGATTTCATTGAATTTGATGCCAACAGATGTAAGCCATAAAATGCTGGCATTTTGCGGATTCTATGAGTTACAAGTCTCTCATTGTATTGCTAAATTGGCAAAGGTCGGTGGATTGATGATTGACGTGGGTGCTAATTACGGGTATTACTCATGTCTTTGGGCTGCTTCCAACTCTAGCAACCGGGTCATGGCTTTTGAAGCATCACCAAGAAATTTATCACCTCTCAAACACAATTTGATTAGTAACAAGTTGGAAAATCAGGTGGATGTACGCGAAACAGCCGTAGGTAAAGAGAGTGGAAATCTACTATTTAATTTAGGACCTAATGAACAAAGTGGCTGGGGAGGACTAGCGGTTCATAATAAGGCTGATTCTATTGAAGTACCTGTTGTTTCACTTGATGAAATATTTGTGAACCATGAAAGTGAGCATATAGATGTATTAAAGATAGATACTGAGGGTGCAGACACATGGGTACTTCAGGGTGCAGAGAAGTTATTGCAACAGCATAAAATAACTCATCTCTTCTTTGAAGAAAATATCGTTCGTATGACGGAACTTGGAGTCAAGCCTGGAGTTGCACAAAACCTTCTAATGAACTATGGATATCGTGTCAGAAGTTTAGGCGCAGGTGAATGGTATGCAACCTTTTCGTGAAATATATGAAAATTTTTATGACTATCATCCAAATTGTCCCAAGATTACCTCCCGCAATTGATGGAGTCGGGGACTATGCTCTAAATTTAGCTCGCCAACTTCGCAAAAACTATGGTATAAACACGAATTTTGTCGTCGGTGACTATAACTGGAATGGAGGAACAAACATTGACGGTTTTCCTGTTAGTAAGATGACTGCACATTCTGCCTCTGAACTGCTGTCCTTGCTTTCGGAGGACATATCCACAGTGCTGCTACATTACGTTGGCTATGGATACGCTAAACGCGGTTGTCCGATTTGGTTGGTGGAAGGCTTAGAGCGCTGGAAAAGCAGCATCGCAAATGCTCGCTTAGTGACTATGTTTCATGAAATCTCTGCTTCTGGTTCTATTTGGACAAGTGCTTTTTGGCTATCTAAGCTACAAACAAACTTGGCAGCACGTTTGGTGCAATTGAGCGATCGCACTATTACTAGTAAAGAACTGTACGCCAAAATACTTCATCAGTTACGACAAGGTAAGCAGACTCGCATTCCTACCCTACCTGTATTTTCTAACGTTGGGGAACCTGAGCGCGTACCACTCTTAGCACAACGTCACCGACAGTTGGTGATTTTTGGCGGTTACAGTAATCGACTACGGGTTTACCGCCAATCTTTAGCGAAGCTAGAACTAGTCTGTCACCAACTAGAGATTGAAGAAATTCTGGATATCGGACCTTCAATAGGATTATCCTTTAAGAGCGTAAATCGTGTTCCGATAGTCGAGATGGGACAGCAGCCAGCTGCTCAGATCAGTCATATTCTGCTCAACTCTATAGCAGGTTTCTTAGACTATAACCCTGACTTTTTAGGAAAATCAACTATTTTTTCTGCTTACTGTGCTCATGGGTTGCTACCTATCAGCGCTCAGAGCAGTACCTTACCAATAGATGGGATAGAACCTGGAAAACATTACTTGCTGCTGGAGCGGATCGCAGAGTATAAAAGTGGATCGGAGCTACAGGCGATCGCTGATAATGCATATATTTGGTATCAAACCCATAACTTGTCAGTACAGGCTCAGATCTTTGCAGAATCCCTGACCAGCACTATAGAGAAGGCGTCAGCGTGTAACTTGGAAAAGTCAACATGATCCAATGTTCTTAATGAGGTAATTTTGAATGTCTTTAATATGCTATTTCAATCGACCAGAATATCTTTTTCAACCAAAACAAATATTTCTACGACTTATACGTTCATCAGTAGAAAAATCAAACAAGACAAAACATATTTTTTTACCCTGGAAAGCAAAAATAAAAATTCATCCGAACGAAGTCATTGGGCGTTCAATCTGGGTAATGGGAATTTATGATTTGAGTGTCACTGAAGTTATTTGGCGACTAGTTTCCCAGAATGAAACTGCCATTGATATTGGAGCTAATATCGGTTATATGACTAGTATCATGGCGAGAAAGGTCGGAAAATATGGTAAAGTTTACTGCTTTGAACCCCACCCAGAGATTTATCAAGAGTTATCAGAAAATATTATCAACTGGCAGAATGAATTAGGTTGGAACCACATAGAATATTGGAATAATGCGATTTCAAGCTCTTCTGGGGAAGGATACCTAAAAATACCTAAAGAATTTGAAAAAAATCGGGGGGTAGCCTCACTGGTTTCATCTAATGTAATGGATAAAAATAAATTTGAATCTCACCAATATAATGGAATTACTATTAATTTAGTTAAACTAGAAGATGTCATTGATTATCAAAATATAGGAGTTGTTAAAATTGATGTTGAAGGACATGAGCTAGAAGTTTTAAAAGGTGCAAATGAGTTAATTAGAAAGCAAATAATTCGTGACATTATTTTTGAAGAACATCAACAGTATCCTAGTATTGTAACTCAATTCTTAGAAAATAATGGATATACTATATTTAAGATTTGCAAGGGATTTTGGCAGCCAATACTTAAAGTTCCAGTAAATGAAGATGAGCCATCAACCTGGGAACCACAAAACTATCTTGCTACCATAAATCCATTACGTGCAGTTGAACGTATGCAGCCTAAAGGATGGTTTTCACTCTTTAACAAAGATTTAATAGTTTAAATACCTGCCTGTGAATATTTTAATTTATTCTCCCTCGTTTTATCCAAATATTGGTGGTTTAGAGACGATAATTTCAACTCTGGCTCAAGAATTTACCTATCAGGGACATATGGTAAAAGTTGTTTCAGAAATACTAGCAAAAGGCTCCAAATATTTTCCTTTTGAAGTTATTCGACGACCTCATCCACAACAACTATTAAGATTAACTCATTGGTGTGATGTCTTTTTTCAAGGCTGTGTTAGCTTAAAGGGACTTTGGCCATTACTGATGATTCCCAGATCTTTAGTCGTGACTCATCAAACTTGGTATTGCCGTCCAAATGGTAGTCTAAATTGGCAAGATCGTCTCAAACATTTTGTCACTCGTTTTGCAACTAACATTTCAGTTAGTCAGGCTTTAGCTAAACACATCCCAGCAACATCGACGATCATCGCCAATTCTTATAGGCAAGACATCTTTTATAACATTCCAGATGTTACTCGTGACAGAGAGCTTGTTTTTTTAGGACGCTTAGTTTCTGACAAGGGTGCTAATTTGCTATTAGACACACTGGCTCAACTTAAATCATTGGAACTTACCCCTAAATTAACAATTATTGGTAGCGGGCCAGAAGAATCTAGATTGCGGCAACAGGCACAAGACTTAGAAATTATCAATCAGGTGAATTTCGCCGGGATAAAAGTTGAGTATGAGTTGACAAAATTATTAAATGCTCACCAAATTATGGTGGTTCCATCTCTTTGGGATGAACCCTTTGGCATTGTTGCCTTAGAAGGTATCGCCTGTGGTTGTGTTGTTGTTGGTTCCGAGGGGGGAGGGTTAAAGGATGCAATTGGTCCTTGTGGCTTGACATTTCCAAATGGCAATGTTGAGCAATTAACTCAGAGACTATTTCATCTACTGACTGAGCCAGATCAACTGAAAATTTATCAAGACAAGGCTCAACCGCACCTTACTCATCACACAAGTCAAGCAGTTGCCAAAGCTTATCTCAACGTTCTCGAGGAGGTCATTCGATGCAACTGCTGATTGCTTTGATTCCTTTAATGGGTCCAATAATAAGTGTAGTAGCAATTATTTGGCTATCATCCCTAAATTGGCGGCGTACTGTTAAGGTTGTATTTTTTCTGGTCATTTTTGAAGGTGTACTGCGTAAGTGGGTTTTACCGCAAGCAAGCGATATCATTTATTTTTTCAAAGACTTAGTTTTACTAGGAGCGTATCTCGGGTATTATCTAACTTCCGAACCAAAATATCCTGTCAAAATCAATGGGATTACAATTACCATATTCATGGCACTCGCTTGGTCCACATTTCAAGCCTTCAACCCTAGCTTAGGCTCACCTATTATTGGTTTTTTTGGGCTTAAAGCTTATTTCTTTTATGTTCCTTTAATGTGGATGCTACCAAGTTTATTTCAATCTGAGGAGGATCTCTACTGCTCTTTACGCAACTACTTGCTACTAGCAATTCCAGTGTGTCTACTAGCTATAGTTCAATTCTTTAGTCCACTCTCAAGCCCGATTAATGTTTACGCTGGTGGACACGAAGGAACAGCAGGCTTTGATAGTTTTCATGTGGTTCGGGTTACTGGAACTTTTCCTTACATTCTTGGTTATTCATCTTATCTAATCACATGTTTCAGTTTACTGGTTCCACTACTTACTATTAAGCAAACACCATTATGGCGCTTTCTTACCTTAGCGGAAGCGTTTTTAGTTGTTGGTACTTCATTTATGACAGGTTCCCGTGGCTTGCTTGTGTACGAAGTTTTGTTTGTATTGGGATATGCCTGTGTACTGGTTATCACTCAACCTTCTATAGCTAGCCGCGCTACAAAGCAACTCATACTACCCATTATCTTAATTTCGGCTTCGATACCCAAATTCTTTAGCAAAGCATTAGATGCATTTTCCTCCCGTGCAACCACAGCCTCGGATTCTGGGCACTTTCTTGAACGTGTCTTTTCTGCTTTTGCTGAACCTGAACTAGCTATACAATTTAAGGGCTTAGATGGATATGGAACTGGAGCAACTCATCAGGCAACAACTGCTCTACGTAGAGCTTTCCAGCTATCGTTACGAGAAG
>CAZZVG010000120.1:0-9712 GCA_964657295.1 Iningainema sp.
TTATTAGTTCGAAGCAGAAGAATATTGCTTGTTAATAGTTATTTTTGCTATTATTATAGTGTTTATTAACTAACCTAGCATTTCTATCACACTCACAACACCATATAAATAATTCTCAAGATTGAAAATTGCATGATTCTCACTAAGGTATTGCGAGCGTGTACTAGCACAATTGCATTTAGGTCAACTCCTGCCGACAAAGCAGCTAAAAAAGCTTTATCAAATTTCATAACGGAATTAAAAATCGGCAACTTATTTGTCTCTTTAGACTGATTGACAAAACCGACTTGTTTTTTAACTTATTACCAATGCTCTGAGTCTGATTTCAACCCCCCACATCATTTACTGTTGCAAATCTTACAAGCTCAAAAGTCAACTTCTTCTCGCTGAATTTCCGTAGTTTCCATCTTATTCACATCTTTTGCTACCCAACACATAGTGTCAATGTACTTAGCGAGTTGTTCGACAGTTGGTGTTTCAAACAAATTGCGTACAGACAAATCTATTTGGAACGTGTCCCGTATCCGGGAAGTCAACCGAGTTGCTAGTAGAGAATGACCCCCTAATTCAAAGAAATTGTCGTGAACGCCTACTTGCTCTTTACCCAAGACTTTAGCCCAAATTTCTGCCAGTAAATCTTCAACTTGCGATCGCGGTGCCACATAATCTTGACTATTGAAAGTAATTGTATCAGGCATAGGTAAAGCACGGCGGTCAACTTTGCCATTGGGTGTTAGAGGTAAAGATTCCAACACCACATAAGCTCTTGGTACCATGTATTCTGGTAGCTTTTCCTTTAAGAATTGGCTTAGTAAAAATGCAAAGTTTTGCGCTTCTCCCGTCAATATCTGTTCCTGATTGGGAACAATGTAAGCTACCAAGTACTTATCATCAGGGACATCCTCGCCAGCAATCACGACTGTTGCTTTCACTGCTGGATGTTGACTCAGCACCACTTCAATCTCCGACAACTCAATGCGGAAGCCACAAATTTTTACTTGATTGTCAACGCGACCTAAAAATTCAATATTACCATCTGGTTGATATCTAGCTAAATCGCCCGTTTTATAAAGGCCTGTTTTTGGATTATTGCTAAATGGATTAACAATAAAGTGTTCATCTGTTAATTCGCTACGATTGAGATATTCTCGCGCCAGTCCCTCCCCACCAAGATATAGTTCGCCAGTAACGCCTATAGGTACAGGTTGTAAATAAGTATCTAATATATAAATCTGGGTGTTTGTAATAGGACGACCAATAAGATAAAATGTAACTGATTCTGGTAAATCTTGTACGTGATAATAAGAGGAAAATGTTGTATTCTCTGTAGGTCCATAAACATGAATTAACTGCTTAGGCGCACCATATTTGAGAACCTTTTTAATCCATCTTGCGTCAACAGTCTCGCCACCGAACAGTAAATATTTTAAGGTCGTAAAAGCTTGCGGGACATCTCTGGCAATTTGTTGGAATAAGGCGGTAGTTAGAAACAAAACACTGATATCTTTTTCTCGTAATTGTAATGCCAACTCGCGAGGCGAAAGAGTTACATCTTTACTAATTCCCACAAGTTTAGCGCCGTTAAGTAGCGCTCCCCAAATCTCGAAGGTTGCTGCATCAAAAGAACTATTTGAGGCTTGGGCGATTTGATCAGATGGTGATAATGTTATATAGTTAGTATTGCATACTAACCGATTTATTGCTATGTGAGTTACAGCTACTCCTTTGGGTTTTCCTGTAGAACCAGAGGTGTAAATAACATAGGCTAAATTATCACTATTTAAATCGCTTTTATAATTCTCTTCTTTTTCTTCGGTAATAAGTTCCCAATCTTTATCTATACAAATAATTGGATTTGAGAAACTTTCAAAATGCTTGACCAACTTTTCTTGTGTCAGCAATACTGAAACTTGAGCATCTTCAAGCATAAAATTTAAGCGCTCTTGCGGATAGCTCGGGTCTAATGGAACGTAGGCTCCCCCTGCTTTAAGAATACCCAACAATCCGATTATCATTTCTACAGACTGTGAAATACAAATACCAACCAAAGCTTCTGAACCCACTCTGATTTTTTGTAAAAATTGTGCCAGTTTATTGCTGGAAGTATTCAATTGTTTATAAGTGAGTTGCTTATCGCCAAAGTCTACTGCTATAGAATCAGGATACTGTTGTACTTTTTCTTCAAACAATTGATGGACACACTTATCTTGAGGATAAGCCGCTTGGGTGTTATTCCATTCCACCAATACCTGATGTAACTCCTCTTCACTTAATAATGGTAAACTGCCAATTTTTTGAGCGGGATTTTCAACAACTCCTGACAACAGAGTTTTAAAATGTTTCAGCATCCGGTCGATAGTGGCTTTATCAAACAAATCTATGTTGTAAACCATTACGCCTCGGAGACCTTCAGGATATTTCCAGTTTCCGCCCCATAAGCTCCTAAAATCTTCAGAACACTTCCAAAGATGTAATTCTAAATCGAAGCGCGTTTTTTTTAAGTCAATATTGATAAAGCTAGGTACTAATCCAGGTAATTCTAACGCTGACATCGGCGCATTCTGGAAACCAAACACGACTTGAAATAGCAGATGGTATCTCAAGTTCCTCTCTGGATGTAGTTCTTCAACTAATTTTTCAAACGGCAAATCTTGATGACTGTATGCTCCTAACGTGACTTCCCTTACTCTGCCTAATAGTTCTCGAAAAGTCGGGTTCCCAGATAGGTTGCTGCGTAGTACCAAACTATTGACAAAAAAGCCAATTATTCCCTCTATTTCGCTGCGGTTACGGTTAGCAATTGGCGAACCCACTGCAATATCTTCTTGGTGTGTGTAGCGGTAAAGTAATGTTTGAAATGCTGCTAGCAGTGTCATAAATAGAGTGACACCTTGTTCCTGTGATAGTTTTTCTAGTGCATCAATTAGCTCTTTCGGTAATTCTAGAAATTGTGTTGCTCCTTGATAGCTTTGTATAGCTGGTCTTAGTTTGTTAGTAGGCAAATGGAGTATCGAAATACCGTTTAATTGCTCGCGCCAGTAAGCTAACTGGGTTTGGAGTACTTTTCCTTGCAGCCACTCACGTTGCCAGTGAGCAAAATCAGCGTACTGAAGAGGCGGTTCAAGAAGAATTGATGAGGAAGAGGAGTTGCTTTCGCTTTCAGTACTTAGATAAGCTGTATATAGCGTTCCCAGTTCCCGAATCAGCACCCCAATAGACCAATCGTCGCAGATGATATGGTGCATATTCAGTAATAGAATATGTTCTGCCTGGGATAATACGAGTATTATGACTCGCAACAATGGCTCAGAGGATAAACTAAAAGGACGTTCTATTTCTGCGGTAATAATGCGTTTGGCTTCTATCTCCTGTTGATCACCTGACAATTTCTGGAGGTTTAGTACGGAAATAGGTATTGTTAAGCTGGGTGCAATAGCCTGAAGGGGTTGTCCATCCAGCGTTATAAATGTGGTTCGTAAGCTTTCGTGGCGACGTACAATTTCGTTAAAAGTCTGCTCTAATGCCGTTAAGTTAAGCGAACCTGTCAAGCGAATCACTGTGGGCACGTTGTAAATAGCATTGCCAGGGATCAACTGATCGAGGAACCATAGCCTCTGTTGAGCAAAAGATGCAGGAAAGACGAAGACTTCTTCAGAAGACATATTGATCCTTATTTTGACTTTTGTGTTTTCTCAATACAGGCTTTTAGCTGTCCAGCAAGAACTTGGATATGGGGTTTTCGCAACATAGTTAAATGATTGCCAGGAACATTATAAATTTCCGTGCCTTCGACAGTTAGCTTATCCCAACCCATACTCGGATCTTCCTTGACAATGCTTGAGTGAACCTTTGTTCGGAAAAGATTAATTCGTTTAGGGTTGGCTTGGGGAACGTAGTTAAGCACTGCTTGGCTATTGGCATAGAAAACACGAAGCATTGGACGAATTGCTAACTCGCTTAAAAGTCTTAACTTGGATTCTTCGGGTATAGCGTTAACTGTGGCATCCTCTTTTAGGGGGAAGTGAGAGAGCAAATTTGTTTCGAGCGCTCGCCTTTGGCGGCTCCTAAAGGAGCATCGCACAACTTTATTCAAATTAGGAAATCGAGCAATTAAATTGCTAATCCGATCCTTAGTGATAGCAGTAATTAGATAAAAATAATCGAAGAAAAACGGCCATATATATCGCGCCACCGTAGTTAGCATAAACTTAAAACCACTACCCAAAGAAGGTATATTGCCTGGTATTGGTGCTAAAGTATCAAGCACAGCCAGTAGAGCCACTTCTTCCCCAGATTTTTGAAGTTGTTTAGCTATTTCAAAAGCAACCCAACTTCCAAAAGACCATCCTCCTAAAAAATAAGGGCCTTGAGGTTGTACTTTACGCAATGCTTCAATATAATGGCTAGCCATATCCTCAATGCGAGTTAGTGGAGGAGTTTTTCCGTCAAGCCCAACGGGTTGTAGCCCATAAAATGGTTGATTTTTTCCCAAATGAGTAGCCAATTCGTAATAAGGAAAGACAACACCAAAAATCGGATGGACGCAGAAGAAAACTGGATTTGAACCAGCAGGTTGAATTGGAACTAAGGGAGACCACGCTAGAGAGTCTGTGTCTGATATAGAAGTTGCTAAACTTTCAATTGTGGGATTTAAAAATAAGGTAGATAGCGATAATTCGCGTCCCAACTGCTTGTTTATTTGTTTCAGGATGCGTACAGTAGAGAGTGAATCTCCTCCTAGGTCGAAGAAGTTATCGTAAATACCTACACGCTCAACATTAAGGACTTCAGCCCAAATTTTTGCCAAGATTGATTCGGTTGGAGTGCGAGGAGGGATAAATGTTTTATCTATTATACGGTTAGCGGGACTGTTGAGTTCTGTCAACGCCCGATGATCCACCTTACCACTAACTGTTAGGGGTAGAGAATTCAGCACCACAAACGCTTTTGGTAGCATGTATTCAGGTAATTTTTCTTTTAAGAAATTACGTAGTAAAGACGCGAAATTTTGCGTTTCTACATTGGCAACAATATACGCAACCAAATACTTATCACCAGATGCATTTTCTTTAGCGATGACTACTGCTTTTTGCACACTTTTATGGTGACTTAACACCATTTCAATTTCTGATAATTCAATGCGGAAGCCACGAATTTTTACTTGATTATCGATGCGACCTACAAATTGGATATTACCATCTGGTTGATACCGAGCTAAATCACCCGTCAGGTAAAGACGCGCTCCTTTTTTATCAGTAAAAGGATTGGGAAGAAATTTTTCATTAGTTAATTTCGGACAGTTAATATACCCTTGTGCCAATCCCTCACCGCCTATGTATAATTCACCTGGAATTCCAATTGGTAAAGGTTGTAAATGCTTATCTAATATATAAATTTGAGTATTAGCAATAGGGCGACCGATGGGTGTTTTTTCACTTATATTATTAATTTCTGCAATAATTGACCAAACCGTTGCTTCAGTAACCCCGTAAGCATTAAAAAACTGGTGTTGAGGATTCCACCAACGTTTTACAATATCATCTGTACAGGATTCGCCTGCGCAAATAACAGTTTGCAATGCGGGAAGTGATTCTGGAGGTAGGACTGCTAATACTGCTGGTGGAAGGGTGACGTGAGTAATAGCGTTTTCCCTCAATAACTGGAGTAAAGGTTGTCCGGGTAGAAGGGATTCTTTGTTTGCTAAATAAAGAGTTGCCCCTGGGAGCAGCGCCATGACGATTTCAAAAATTGAAGCATCAAAACTTAATGATGCAAATTGCAAAATGCGGTTACTCGGTTGCAAATTGAAAACTTCAATCTGAGCTTCTGCTAAGTTGGACAATCCCCTATGCTGGAGTAAAACGCCTTTAGGTTTTCCTGTCGAGCCAGAGGTATAGATAACATAGGCTAGATTATCGCCTGTTACGCAGCTAATTGGGTTTTCTTGGTTGTGTTGTGTAATAGTTGCCCAATCTTTATCTATGCAAACTACAGACAAAAAATCTCGCTTAAACAGGGGCGCTAAAGAAGAATGAGTGATCAAGATTGATACTTTTGCATCTTCTAGGATGAAATTAAGACGCTCTTGAGGTAGGCTTGGATCTAAAGGCAAATATGCTCCACCTGCTTTGAAGATGCCTAATAGTGCGATTATCATTAGTGGCGTTCGCTCTACACAAATACCAACTAAGGAATCGGTTTCTACACCTATTGTTTGAAGATAATGTGCAAGTTGATTGCTGCGGATATTTAACTCTTTGTAGCTAAGTTGTTCATTACCAAATACTACTGCAATTGCATCGGGGGTTTTCTCTACCTGCGCTTCAAAGAAATGATGAAAACACTTGTTCTGTGTGTAGTCTCTTTTTGTGTCGTTCCAATCAATTAATAACTCTTGTCGTTCTCTCGCAGTAAGCAAAGACAAATCTGAAAGACGTCGTTCTGGATTGGCGACAACGCTTTCTAGCAGCGTTTGGAAACGTCCTAGCATCCGGGTAATGGTCGCATCATCAAATAAATCGGTGCTATAAACCATTTCTCCTTTCAAACTTTCCAAGTCTTGCCACAGATGGAGTTCTAAATCCAGCTTTGCAGTTTTGTTCTCTATTTCAAATAGCGAAAGTATTAACCCAGGTAACTCTAGCGCTTCAACGGGAGTGTTTTGTAAGCTAAATACGACCTGAAAAAAAGGATGATAGCTTAAATCTCGTTCTGGATGCAGTTCCTCTACAAGCTTTTCAAAAGGTAAATCCTGATGGCTGTATGCTCCTAAAGTTACCTCTCGCACTCGGTTCAACAACTCTCGAAACGTTGGAGCACCTGAAAAATCTGTACGTAGCACTAGACTATTGACAAAACAACCAATTAGCCCTTCTAGCTCACTACGGTTGCGATTAGCAATAGGTGAACCGATTGTAATATCCTCTTGCTGGGTGTAGCGATAAAGCAAAGTCTGAAACGCTGCAAGCGTTGTCATGAACAAGGTCACACCTTCACTGTAGCTAAGCGCCTCTAGTGCTTTAGTTAAGGAGTGTGGTATCTGTATAAATTGTTTTGCTCCCCTGTAGGTAGGAACTGCTGGTCTTAACCTGTCGGTGGGGAGACTTAGCACACAAACCCCATCTAATTGCTTTTGCCAATAAGCTAGCTGGGTTTGTAGAGGCGAATACCCGTTTGCCCCAATTCCTTGCAGCCATTCCCGTTGCCATTGGGCAAAATCTGCGTATTGAATGGGTAATTCTGGAAGCAGCGTGGACACGGAGTGGTGAGAGGCAAAAGCTGTGTATAATACCCCTAGTTCTCTAACCAGCACTCCTATTGACCAGCCATCGGCGACAATGTGATGTAGATTTAGCAGCAGCACATATTCTACTTCATCTAATTGTAACAGCTTCACTCGCAGCAATGATCCGGTGGAGAGATTAAAAGGACGTTGAGCTTCTTGGGTTGCAATTTGCCGCGCTTGTGTCTCACGTTCTTGGCTATCGAAATTGCGTAGATCTATTAGAGGAAGAGGTATGCTTAAGCTGGGCGCGTTAGCGCAGCTTTCCGCAGGAATTGCCTGCACCGGTTGCGGCTCTACCATAATAAAGGTAGTGCGTAAGATTTCGTGGCGACGTACAATTTCGTTGAATGTCTGTTTTAAGGCTGTGAAATTGAGAGAACCTGTCAAGCGAAGTGCTGCGGAAACGTTGTAAAATGGATTACCTGGTGCTAACTGGTGGAGAAACCACAGCCGCTGCTGGGCAAAAGAAGTCGGAAAAACAAAAACCTCTGCTTCTTCAGACTTCACCAACTTTCTTCTCCCACAGGTTTTCCCCAATCGACTTTGTGACTTTACCGATAATTTTTCCGTTGCTGGAACCATAATATTTCCACGAAAAGGCTGAAACCCTGATTCTTTCGTTGCTTTTTCATCGTGAATTCTAGACCCAAGGAAGGATAACTTTTCCGAGAGTCCAAAATGGAACTTAGACGCTTCCGTGAGTCCTTTTAATTTGTACTTGAAAAGCCTAATAAAAAGGTGATTTAATCAGAGTATTAAAAATACTAATCCTTTCTCTGCCTAGGTTTGGGGGTCTGGAACCATAATATGGTTCTTGGCAGAATTTGGTGATCAACACGGAAACTCGTTTTAAGGCAGAGGGCAGGAGGCAGAAGGCAGAAGGCTTGTAACCCTTGTGCAGCAGTAACTTCGGACATTTTCCTTTCTTTCCCTTCTGCCCTCTGCCTTCTGCCTTACCCCCAAGCAAGATCACCAAAAGCTGCCAAGAACCCATAATATTTCCGTTTGGCATTAGAAGGATATCGTTTCCGTGACGGAAAAGTTATGGGTAAACTCCTAAGAAACACATTTTGAAACCCATATATAGCAAGGTTTTTAGAGATTTAAGGAAAATGTGTTTCTTTCATATTTCACTTGCGGTACGCCGCTAGTTAAAGGCTCAGATCTTGCACCTCTCCGTACAAACCCAGATAACGTAAAAAGATGGGCGATAAGGCTACCTGATTTTTCTGTATTTTTATCGCTAAATCAAGGGTTGCAGTTTAATACTGAGTAATTAAACTACACTCCTATTTCCAGGTGCAAGATGTGAGCCTCCCACTAGCGGCGATCGCCACTAGCAATATATGAAAGATACACATTTTTCTTTACTTTCCGGACACCTTACTGTATAAGGGTTACAAAATGTGCATCTTAGGAGTAAAGTCACAGTTTAGGTGCGACTTCCTGACTTAGGCAATCCAGATAAGGTGCGAACACCTTTACCCTTTTGCATTGGCATAATGTGTTGCACTAACGATTACCTAATGTTCGTGCCTGTTGACACATTAGGATCTTGATACCTTGTCGGCTCTTCACGCTTGCGACCAGCTAAGCCAGCTAGACCAAGCAAGCCAGTTAAGCCCAGCCAGCCCCAGTCAGGACTACGATTTTCCCTGGTGGATTCAGTGGTTTGAGCAGAGTTAGTAGTTGAAGGGGAGCTATTAGTACCAGCACTATTCTGAGCCGAGGCGGGGAGAACTAAAGGCACAAAAGCGAGGCTGGTGACGAGGGCACCAGTGCTAACTATATTGGACAAACTCAAACAAGTCATAGTAAAGTTCTAAAGTTCCTTTTTTTTATTTCAACTTCTGTATCGCCCTTAAGCTTATTGATTTTCACCCCAATCAATCTCAGTCTCAAGCTATAAATGATAAATTATTCATCTCTAACTTTTGAGATGTCTTATTGAGGTTAGGGAGATCCATTGAAGAAGGCAGGAGGCAGGAGGCAGAAGGAGCAATTCAGAAGTGGATTCGACCCTCCTGAATTGAAGCCACTGAATCAGAATTCAGTGGGGGTCTTAAACCCTTGCTCCCTCTGGTCGCAGCAGGAGACAGACTCCTAAGATGCACATTTTGTAACCCTTATACAGTAAGGCTTCCGGAAAGTGAAGAAAAATGTGTATCTTTCATATATTGCTAGTGGCGATCGCCGCTAGTGGGAGGCTCACATCTTGCACCTGACAAAAAGAATCCGTATTAACCGAAAATAAGAGAATAAAAGTAACATCTGAAAATTGAGCTTCTAATTTAGATACTTATATAAAAACTTACATTTTAAAGAGGATATCCACACATGACTTATCCGAAAAGGGAAATATTGTCATCTGCACAGAGTATCGGTTCAATAACTGGGGGTAGGAGAAAAAAAATAGAAAGTTCAAAA
>CAZZVG010000121.1:0-5250 GCA_964657295.1 Iningainema sp.
TGGCTCGTAAACGCTTGATTATTGAAATGGGAATGGGGATCGATCAGCATGGTCAAGAACCGACGGTGGCAGCTGCTAGGGCTGTGCGGAATGCGATCGCTCACAATTCTTTACCTGGTGTATGGGAAGTTGCTGGCTTAAGCGATCCTGATGACATGATTGTCGAAGTGCAGGTAGCAGTGCCATATCCTGAACTTGTAAGGCATGAGGAAGTTTTGGCTGTGCTGCCTTTTGGGCGCAAAACTCTCACTGTTGAGTCTGGGGGAATGGTGGTTCAGGGTAGAGCAATTCCTTCACTTCATGATAAAAACGACGAAATGCTAATAGCAGTCGCGGCTGTTACAGTTCTAATCGAAAATGAGTAGCTAAGGGGGTGTAAGACTGCGGTTGAGGAAGTAATGTCTACGAATATTAAGGATGTTACACTCTTGTTGCACGAGAGTTGAGGGTGCGGAATGTGGGATCTATGCGCCCCGACTGACATTTTGCTCTTGTTTGACGATCGCGCGATCGGAGATGTCTAATAGTTGAATATCTCTAGCATGCGCTAAACTATAAGCAGTGGGTGAATGTCTCTGTTTTGTAAGTCCAATGGACAGCTAAATATTCACCAGGAAGAGTGATGATGTCTCAAGAGAATAACGAAGCATTTCAAATTCAGGATATAAATAAACTCAAACCAGTCCACTTTGCCGACTTAGTCCGAGCAGCACAACTCATTTTCGACCCAGGCAAGGGAGTCTCTGGAGTATCCTTATCTATTAACTGGCAACATTTCGGCATTCCCGATTCTGTGGCTGAAAACTTGAAAGCACTCGGTCAGGAGTATCGATATGCATCTCCACACATACCAATTGAAGTCATCTGGAGTAAACTAACCCCAGAAACTCGTATTTGGTTTTTTCAAAATAAAGATGAGTTGTGGAAAATTGAGGAAGCTTTCCCGGCTCTGGACGAAGACTGACTGAAGTTGGGGTGGAAAACTCACCCTAAGTATAGGGAAAATGAAAAAAGCGCCAGGGAGTGTGACCGTGTTTCCACCCCTCGCGCTTTCTTCTTCAATACTTGCTCCTCACACACTCCTAAAGAATATCATTGCTTCAAATAAAAAACAAGTATTATAAGTGACAGTTTGACAACTGGATTTCTGAATCTCACAGACAGCAAAAAGCGCCAGGGAGTGTGACCGTGTTTCCACCCCTCGCGCTTTTTGTTTTCAACTTACTCCTCACACACTCCTAAAGAATATCGCTACTTCTATCGGAAGAGATATCTTAGGTGCCACTTTAGAAACTGTACTATTCCTCCTAGACAAATTAGTGTAAAAAGTGACGTACATTCGTGAACACCATTACTAAACCGAGTTCATTGGCTGCTTTGATGGAATTTGCATCTCGCAAACTGCCCCCTGGTTGAACTAGAGCAGTAATTCCCTTCTCTGCTGCTGTTTTCACCGAATCATCAAAGGGGAAAAATCCATCAGAAGCAAGAAATGCTCCTTTGGCTTTATCTCCAGCTTGTTCAAGAGCTATTTTAACAGAACCAATCCGGTTCATTTGACCTGCCCCCACACCCAAGGTTGTGCGATCGCCACTCACGACAATAGCATTCGATTTGACGTGCTTGCAAACTTTCCACGCAAACAGCAATTCTGACAACTCTTGATCGCTGGGTTGGCGATCGCTGACAATTTGCCATTGACTTGTGTCAGCAACCATGTCATCTGCTGCTTGTACCAGAAAACCACCTGCGATCGCTTTCACTGTTTCCGGCTGTCCACTGATTAAATCTGGTAAAATCAACACCCGTACTTTTGATTTAGCCGCCAATATTTTTTGTGCTTCCGTTTCGCAACCTGGTGCAACAACGCATTCTAAGAATGTCTTTGTTAACTCAGTCGCAGTCGCCGGATCGAGCGGACGATTCAGGGCGACAATTCCACCAAATGCAGAAACAGGATCGGCGTTGAAAGCCTTTTCATAAGCCTCTTTAAGACTATTTCCCAAAGCCACGCCACAGGGATTGGTATGTTTGAGAATCGCTGCGGCAGGTTCGCTGAATTCAGCTATCAAGCGTCGTGCAGCTTCTAAATCAACTAAGTTATTGTAACTGAGTTCTTTGCCTTGGAGTTTAGTAGCAGCTGCCCATCCAGTTGGAGTGGCACTTTGATACCAAGCTGCACTTTGGTGGGGATTTTCACCGTAGCGGAGAGATTGCAGTTTAATTCCTGACTGAATGTATTGTTGGGGTAAGCTTGATTCTGAAGCTGACTGCTTTGTGAGGTAGGATGCGATCGCTTGGTCATAGCTTGAAGTCTGCAAAAATCCTTTGAGAGCACACTTTTGACGAAACTCCAGCGATGCGTTACCATCGGAGCGTAATTGCTGTAGATATTCCTCATACTGAGCAGGATCGCACAAAACTGTCAGATGTGCGAAGTTTTTCGCTGCCCCTCTCAGTAAAGTCGGACCGCCAATATCAATTTGCTCAATTGCTTCAGATAAGCTGATGCCCTCATGAGCAATAGTTTCCTCAAAAGGATAGAGATTCACGACGACCAAATCAATAGGGCTGATTTGGTTATTGGTCAAATCTATGATATCTTGAGGCACATCCCGCCGTGCTAAAATTCCACCATGAATTCGCGGATGCAGCGTTTTAACTCGACCACCTAAAATTTCTGGAGAACCAGTGTAATCAGAAACTTTCGTCACTGGGAGTCCTCCGTCTTTAAGAGTTTGGGCTGTTCCTCCACTACTTATTAAATCAAAGCCAAATTCTTCTACCAGCCTACGGGCAAGCTCGATTAAGCCTGTTTTATTGGATACACTCAGAAGTGCGAGACGCGCCATAATTTCCCAGTTTTCTTTAGTTTATACAACAGAGGGCAGAAGAGTATTTTACAAACCACGAAGACGCCAAGACAAAAAGAAAGTAGGGGATTTACGGCGACAAAGTTAAAATTGGTAAAGAATAGTGGCAGCAGGGAACAACACCCTTTTAGACTATATGCTTTTAGAACTGCAACAAATTATTGTCAAACCTGGGCAACAGATGTTGCTCAAAGATATTAGTTGGCAGCATTTAGAAAATATCTTAGAAGAGTTAGGGGACTCGCGTGCTGCACGCATTTCTTATAGTCATGGTTGGTTAGAAATTATGGTTCCCTTACCTGAACATGAGAAAGATAAAGAAATTATTGGTGAATTGGTAAGGATTTTGTTAGATTATTTGTCAATTGATTTTGAGCCTTTCGGTTCAACAACGCTGAGTCAGGAGCGGATGACACAAGCAGTAGAGCCAGATGCGTGTTTTTATATTCAGAATCAAGCTGCGGTTATTGGTAAAAATCGCCTAGACTTGACTGTAGATCCACCGCCTGATTTGGCTATAGAAATTGATGTTACGTCTCGTACTCAATTTGATAATTATCAGATTTTGGGAGTGCCTGAGCTTTGGCGATATACGCAGAGGGGATTGCAAATTAACCTGCTCCAGCAGGGAAAGTATGTGGAATCTAATTTCAGTCCTAACTTTCCCAATCTCCCAATTATTGAACTAGTTAATGAGTATGTGCAACAAACTTTAACTATTGGGAGAAGTCAATCTATCAGAGCTTTCAGAAATTGGATAAAGGATAATATATAAGCTTACTCTCTATTTTTACTTCTCCAGGAAATCTCCCGTTCTTTAATCAAGGAATGAGTTTTATTCTCTGGCTGTCGATAAATTTTCCATTTAGCAGCAGGAATTTCAACTGAGTAGTAGGTGACAACTGCAAGTGCAGTTGATAAGAGAGTTGTGGCTGTTAATCTATTATAAAATGCTTCGATAGGGATATCTGAGGTAAAAACAGGAGTAATTTTGCTAATGATTGGCATATGCCAAATGTATATGCCGTAAGAAAGGGTTCCAAGAACTTCTAAAACTCGGAAAGGATTTCGCAAAATAGCCGAAAAAGATAACTTTTCATTTCTGGTGAAACTATGATAATCTTCTGATTCAAAGGCAAAGATAAAAAATGATGTAATGATTGCTGTTAATGGTTGGAGAAGAAAAATTGTTGTTGATGTCCTCCAACCACTTGGACGACCGATTAATCCCCAAAGTTCTTGATGATACAAGTGATATGCTGTAAAAAAATAAAGCAAAATTAACAAAATAAGGCTAATATATTTTATTGATGATTTTATCCATTTAAAGTTGTTTAATATTTTGAATTTATTCAATGGTTGATATTTGAGCAATGGATTAATGAGAAAACCACAGAAGAATAAGTCCAAGTTATTAATGAGAGGAGCATACCAATATTTAAATGCATATTCCATTTGCTCATGGATTTGATTGTGAAAACTTATCCAAGCTATAAATTTGAGAACGAAAGTTAAACAAAATACAAATATGGCAGCTAGGATAATCTGTTTTTTGTTGATTAAACGATGCTGAAAAAAGTTATAAATAAAAGGAATAATTAGATAGAATTGTATTTCCGTTGATAAGGACCATAAAGCGTAATCAAAAGCTATTTGTTGGGAGAGCATCTGAGAATGATATGTAAAAGTGCAGACACGGATGAGATATCCCCAATATTCAATTTTGAAAACTTCAGTATAAACAAAGATAGATAAAATAAAGACAGCAAAATAGTAAAGTGGTAGAATCCGAATAGCCCGGTTTCGCCAAAAGTTGAGAACTCCTTGCACATCAGCCGTATAGCGTTCGGTATAAAATGCTTTACCCATCAAATAACCCGATAGTACAAAGAAAATCCAGACTGCTACTGGTCCATGACTGAATGTTAGCCAACTGAGATTGTAACTTTGATAAAAAATTGTATCTCTTGGAGGGTTACAATGAATGTTTACTACCATTAGGCAAGCTAACCCCCGCAGGGCAAGTAACGCATCTAAATGGTTTCTTGTCGGAAACTTTTCTAGCATTTTAGACTATATTTGTACAATTTGATGAATAGATACAGCTGATGTCAGTCAAATTTGAGTTATTAAATGATATTAACCTAAATTGCGGTTGAAAACATGTCTAATTATTGAAAATTGTTATTTGTTATTTCCTCACTTCACTGATTACCAGCACGGCTCTATAATAAGTAAAGAGATGTTATTAATATCTGCTCATGATTACTTGCATAAAAACTATAGATGATATATTATATTTTATGGAAAACTATATGTATTGCTAAATTGGCATTTAAAATTGTAGACGCGGTTCCGATGAACTATTGCGGGTTTC
>CAZZVG010000121.1:5260-8404 GCA_964657295.1 Iningainema sp.
TGAATTTATATCAGAATGAATTTTAGCTAAATTCTCAGGTTTCAAAAAGGATTTTTTTTTTATTCAATCCCTCGAAGCTACACTATACGCCTTCGGGATGTTATTGTGGGTAGTTGACGTTTAAATCAGACGGAAGTTTTATCGGAGAGTTCCCTTGGGAATAATTTATTCGTGTTCAAGCACAAAATTATCCTGAATTATGACATTTTTACTTTTTACTTTTTAAGGATGTATTCTTCAGGAAAATTCAATTTAAAATTATACAGAACAGATACTTCGCGTTTAATGAAATTATAATTACATTCAAGAAAGAGAATGATGCAAGCAGAATATCGGCAACGTCGCGAACAATTAAAGTCAAAAATTGGTAATGCTGTGGCAATTTTTCGTAGTGCGCCAATGGCGGTGATGCACAATGATGTTGAATACGCTTTTCGTCAAGAAAGCGATTTTTTTTATCTGACTGGATTCAACGAACCAAAAGCAGTGGCAGTTTTAGCACCACATCATCCTGAACATCAGTTTATCCTGTTTGTGCAACCCAAGGATCGCGAACAAGAAGTTTGGAGTGGTTACCTGTGTGGAGTAGATGCAGCGAAGGAACTTTATGGTGCATCGGTTGCTTATCCAATGGCGGAACTTGATGAGAAGTTGCCGCAGTATTTGGAAAAAGCTGATCGCATTTACTATCATTTGGGACGCGATCGCAATTTTAACGACAAAATCCTCAATCACTGGCAACGTTTGATGCGGACTTATCCCAAACGCGGTACAGGACCAATTGCCATTGAAGATCCCGGTCCTATATTACATAGCATGAGACTAGTGAAAAGTCAAGCAGAATTAAAGTTGATGCACCAAGCGGCGGAAATTGCGGTAGAAGCACACAATCATGCTTGGGAGTTTACGGAACCAGGACGTTACGAGTACGAAGTTCAAGCAGAAATTGAACACATCTTTCGCAAACGCGGTGCGCTAGGACCAGCTTATCCGACAATTGTCGCTTCTGGCAAGAATTCGTGTGTATTACATTACATCGAAAATGAGCGAAAAATGCAGGACGGCGATTTGCTGCTGATTGATGCGGGTTGTTCCTATGGGTACTATAACTCCGATATTACGAGAACTTGGCCAGTGGGGGGTAAGTTTACGCCAGAACAAAAAATACTTTATGAAATTGTTTTAGAAGTGCAAAAACAGGCGATCGCCCAAGTACAACCCGGAAATCCCTACAAACAAATTCACGACACCGCTGTGCGTATTCTCACAGAAGGCTTAGTCTCCGTGGGAATCCTCAAAGGTGAAATTGACACCTTGATTAAAGAAGAGAAATACAAACCATTTTACATGCACCGCACTGGTCATTGGCTAGGTCTGGATGTTCATGATGTCGGAGTCTACCAGCATGGTGACGACAAGCCACAAATATTACAACCAAATCAAGTGCTGACAGTAGAACCGGGACTTTATATTGTCCCAGACACCAAACCAGCAGAAGATCAGCCGGAAATCGATCCGCGTTGGGTTGGCATCGGTATTCGCATTGAGGATGATGTTTTGGTGACTTCCACGGGCAATGAGGTGTTGAGTGCTGGGGTTCCCAAGGAAGTTCATGAAGTCGAGAAGTAGGGGCAGGTTTAACCGATGAATTTTCATTTTGCACCAGTGATCTAGTAAAACCTGCCCTGACAGGGTAGGTTCCTTCGTAGCGAAATATTAAGAACATTGCATTTGTGTCAAAACTTGCAGCAAAAGCGAGGAATCAGCCGAAAGTCCGTGATAGGATTCATTCGGTAATTGTGAAGATTGGGAGAAAACCTTTGACACTACGGGTTGCTGTTGTTGGGTCAGGTCCAGCTGGTTCCTCTGCTGCTGAAACGCTAGCTTCATCTGGAATTGAAACCTATCTGTTTGAGCGAAAGCTAGACAATGCCAAGCCCTGTGGCGGTGCAATCCCCCTGTGCATGGTAAGTGAGTTTGATCTGCCACCTGAGATTATTGATCGCCAAGTGCGGAAGATGAAGATGATATCGCCCTCAAATCGTGAAGTCGATATCAATCTCTATAACGAAGACGAATATATAGGAATGTGTCGCCGCGAGGTACTGGATGGCTATCTACGTGATCGCGCGGCAAAACAAGGAGCAAATCTAATAAATGCCACCGTCCATAAACTCGATATTCCTACAAACAATACTGATCCCTATACCATCCATTATGTAGATCACACAGAAGGCGGTGCCCAAGGCATTGCCAAAAGCCTAAAAGTTGACATGGTGATTGGTGCCGATGGGGCAAACTCCCGCATTGCTAAGGAAATTGATGCCGGGGATTACAATTATGCGATCGCTTTCCAAGAGCGCATTCGCCTACCCGAAGACAAGATGGCCTATTACAATAATCTGGCGGAAATGTACGTTGGCGACGACGTTTCCACCGACTTCTACGCTTGGGTTTTCCCCAAATACGACCACGTCGCTGTAGGTACTGGCACGATGCAAGTTCATAAAGCGAGTATCAAACAACTACAAGCTGGTATCCGCGCCCGTGCTGCCAAAAAACTGGCAGGCGGTAAAATCATTAAAGTAGAAGCACACCCCATTCCCGAACATCCCCGTCCCCGACGCGTTGTTGGGCGTGTCGCGTTAATCGGTGATGCTGCCGGCTATGTTACCAAATCTTCTGGTGAAGGCATTTACTTTGCTGCAAAGTCAGGACGGATGTGTGCCGAAACCATTGTAGAAATCTCCAATGGTGGTAGCCGTATCCTGACAGAAGCTGAGCTGAAACTATATATCAAGCGCTGGGATAAAAAATACGGACTCACCTACAAGGTGCTAGACATTCTACAATCTGTATTCTATCGTTCTGATGCTACCCGCGAAGCCTTTGTAGAAATGTGTGGTGACCGCGATGTGCAGCGACTGACTTTTGATAGCTATCTATATAAGACAGTCGTACCCGCTAATCCCATCACCCAGTTAAAAATTACTGCCAAGACTCTTGGTAGTTTACTTCGTGGTAACGCCCTCGCTCCTTAACGGAGAGAAATATTTTCCGGAATTTATCAAAGGTTGTCGGGGGCGAAAGAGATTTTGCCCCCGACTACTTTATATAAAGGAGCACCAGTCGCTTTGCTCCAAG
>CAZZVG010000121.1:8414-9692 GCA_964657295.1 Iningainema sp.
AAAAGTTAAAAGTCAAAAGTCAAAAGTAAGAACCACAAAAATAAATTTACTTGCTCTGTAACTAGGACGCCGTATTACGCCCTTGCTACGCGTCTCGAAATACATTTTTTTCTTTCTCCATAAATGAATTTACTTGCTCTGTATCCTTTTCAATTTTTTTGACTTTTGACTTTTGACGAACCGTAGGGCGGCCATATTCTCCTGAACAAACCTAGAACCCTTTGTATAATGAGTTACTCAGGCTATGAACTCCTACTCCCTTTGTAAGGAGTGTGCTAAGGAACGATAAACTATATAAAGATTTCATGAAAACTACATAAAGTTATTGTCAAATTCTCAGTAAATTTACTAAGGTGTACAAGTTACCAACTTGAGAAAAACTCTTTTATCGGAGTTAAATCATCATGAAACTAAGTTCAATTTTATCCAATACTCTTTATACTGTTGCTGTGACTACAGTTACAGCACTTGGTTTCTCCACTCAAGCTCAAGCCATCACTTTCTCAGGTAACTCGAGTGGTACATGGGGAATACCAACTTCAGGAGGCATTAATACCACCCCCGTTTTTTCAGGTGTCGGAACTAACTCATTTACCTGGGGAGAAGCTCTGCCAGACGATCCGAAGTTTGGCACACCTGCGAATAAACTCACCTTTACCGGAAATTCATTTTCCACAAACACCGATTCTGCGTTTGATGTAGGCAATTTAACTTACTTTAATGGATCAGTTCCCGAAGGTACTAACGTCGATTCTGTACCTTTGAATCTAAACCTCTCATTAACAAATCCTCAGAATCTCAGCCAAGCTTTCAAGTTTGACTTCAATTTACAGAACACACCTAACGATCCTGCGAATACGCCCGAGCAAAACGCAGATGCTGTGATTGTACAGAACAGATTTGGCGATCACCATTTTACATTAGACGGCAATCAATACACGCTTGAACTCACTGGCTTTAGCCAAGATGGTGGTAAGACACCAGTCAGCGAATTTCGCGTTCTGGAAGGACAGACAACGACAGCCGGTCTTTACGCCAGAATTACTCGAGTGCCAACCGAAAAAATTCCTGAATCAGGAACCATCGTCGGATTAAGTACGCTAGGCATCTACCTTATTTTCCGAAGAAAAGCGATGGGAGAAAGGAGACAGGAGATGTAGAGACGCTCCGCTTTGTGGCGTCCTTGTGTGGAGGCGCGGAGTCAGAATTTTCTCCGCTTTTCCGCTTCTCCCCTATTCCCTTCTCCCTTACTTCCTAGAGCAGGAAATTATAACTCAA
>CAZZVG010000122.1:0-9681 GCA_964657295.1 Iningainema sp.
GTAACCAAGAATTGCCCGAATATATGGTAAAAACCAATAGAAGATCCAGAATAAACCGGAGTGACGAATACAAAACACTGTCCAAGATTTGAGAGGAAATCCTTTCGGCTGAACTACCTTTTTTAAGCGTTCTAACAGAGGTAAATTAGTATCTGCCCAACTGTTGCGGATTGAGTTTTTGCCACAAGTTCCGATATATCCTGGAGCAACCCATATAGAACAGCCCAACTTACTTGCTCTTAGCCCATAATCTAGATCTCCTAAACAGTGGATAAAGGCTGCATCAATATTCCCGACTTTTCTTTTGACACTGCGAGGAATTAGCACGCAGTTGCCAAACATCGTGTCGCATTCACGAAGAACTTGACTTGGTTCTAAAAATTCATACTTATTAGAGTACCAGTTCTGAGATTTTACAGCACCGCCGTAGCTGGGTTTTCCTGTCAGTGGATCTTTAGTTGAACCAACCACTATTGAGTTACAATGACCGCGAAGAGACAACTCTCTATGGATAGTTAATAACCTCTCAAGAGTATCCGATTCAAGTATTGTGTCATCATTTAACCAAAGATAATACTCATAATCTCTTTGCATGGCTTCAGCAAATGCTAGCCTCATTCCTCCACACCAAAACAAATTGCCATTACCTTGAAGAATCCTAACTTGTGGATATAAATCCTTGACTGCGTCTGCAGTGCCATCAGAACTACCATCATCGGTTAAGTAAACATCAAAAGGCTTTGTCTGCTGATTTAACGCCTGCAGACAAGCGAGAGTTGTATTGCACCTGTTATAACAGGACATAATTACTGCCAACTGTGATTGCTTCATCTGTTTTTTTGTACTTTGATAGGAGATTATTTACATATTGGCTATACGTTGTTCTATCCACCCACTTAAATTAATATTCAAATTTAAAATCCTTAGTTTTTGTTCTAGTTTTTTTATAGTTAACATATGTCGATGAAAAATTGGCTGGTACGGCATATTATATCTGTCTATTCCTTCGCATAACCATTCATATTTCTCGTGATTTTTATCAATATTTCTTAAACTATTCATTCTTTTTCTCCAATCTTTATAATAAAATGTGTTGAAATAATGTATGGAAACTAGTTGATTAAAACTGGTTATTTTTGATTCCTTAGATAACCGGTTATGTAATGGCAGGGGATAACTATAAGAAGGAGAAAAAGTTATTACATTTTTTTCTAAAAGACATATAGTGGCAGATAAAACTGATTGCTCAACAAAATAATTTCCCTGAGTAGGTGTAATTTGTAGATGCATTATTTTTTCAAAATTTTCTTTCCAAGAGCTAAATATACCTGCATTTCTTCTCACAGCGACTAATCCCGAATTCCAGTAAGCTCTAATCTTTTTGTTCCCAATAGGTGTGTTGACAAATATCTCACGCTGAACACCGAGCACCTCATATAGTTTCTTCCAATACTTATCTTGGGGGTCTTGATTCCCAATAGAGCCAACACCTTTACCATACTCAGGGCGCATAGCAACATCATAACCAGGTGGAAGTAAAAACTCGTTAGGCTCAGAGAAAAAGCATTTGTCACTGTCTAGAAAAACAAGAATATCTGCATCTATATTTTGTTCTGCATAAGCGCAAACCAGAGGCTTATTCGCTAAATAGTAGTCATGGAAATCTGTATTTATGGGAAGTTGTTGATGAATAACTTCCAAGGCTTCAAATGCTTTCCTGGTTTGAATAGAGATAGGTTCACCTACTCTTGGATGAAAACTGTATACAGGTGTATCTTTTAAGTGTCCGCAGAATTTACGAATACTTTCGGCTAGAAGTAGAGATTGATCTTCTAAACGACCAGGCTCTGTGCAAATTAAAAAAGCAATAGGTATTGACATATTGTATTTTTCCTTGATTCTTTCATTCAAATAAAATAGTGTTTTTTGATATATTGATAATTGGTGAGTCGCTGATGTTTAAGCACTAAAAAATTCAGCTATACTGCTATGCGCTATATCGTGGGATTAAAAATTAGATGCCTTGTGGCTTTAGCTTGTGCATCTGAATACAAATTTTTAATTAATGTAGAGACGCTCTTCAATCATGGCGTCTTACACCCAAATAGATGTTTTTACATAGCAGTCCTCTGCCTTTCATTGTCAAATAATTAGCTGATATTTAGAGAACATGATAATTCTAATGGATTGAATTTTTATATTGTCACATCATTATTTAAGAATTTTTGAATAATATAGAAAATTCTTTCAAATTGCGTTTTTTAATGATGTACTCATATTCAACAGCAACTGAAAGAGATATTGATATATAAACTAATGTAAGTTCGTAACTATCAGCTACACTGGATATACAAGTAAACATCAGTAATTGAAACAACCAAAAAAACTCGAGTTTTTTGGTTGAAATTAATAGATTCATCAGTTTAATGAAGGCTGTGACTAAACTAATTGCATACAGTGAGATTCCTACGAATCCTAAACTCAAGAATGTCTCTATATAACTGTTATGAGTGTTAAATCCTGCTTCACGAATCCCAGACCATGTATGAATCATGACGTAGAAACCAGCATCTGACTTCCAGAAGGCGTTATATCCGTACCCTAGCCAAGATTGTTCCAAACCTTTCTCAATAGCTAAGTTCCATATTGGTACACGTCCATCAAATTCCAGACCTTTTCCTAGAATGTCAACTAAAATAGTTTCCAAATTACTTACAATTAGTATAAATACAGTGATTATTAAAAAGAATATAATTCCCAGAAGAATCACCCGCAACTTATAGTGCTGTTTGACAAGCTGATAAAGGGGCAATAGTGACAGTAAGATTGCTATGGTGAGTAGACTAGCGGCACTGTGAGCCAGCACAGTAAGAACTACTGTCAGGCTAAATCCAATCCAAGCCAACCAATTTTGCTTTCGATCCTTGAGAGCAGTGAGTAGAAAAAGGATGGCTCCTATACTCATTGTGTAGCCCATAAAGTTTTTGTAAGGAAAGATACCTTTCCATCCTTCACTATCTATCCCGGAACTGCTATGGGCAAGTTCTATCCCGTAACTTGGTACGGCTATGCTAACTGCTAAACTTAAAACTGCTGCTATGCCAAACACCCAAATCCATATTTTCATCTGCTCCTTAATGCTATAGCGACTTGCAATGTATGCCCCAAACAGAAATGAACGGAATAAACCTCTAATACCATCTAAAGTTGCTCCTAGAGAGGCAGTCCATAACACAGAAGCCAAAGCAGTTCCAATAAAGAGCAACAGCGGTATCTCTCTGGTAGCAACATAGGTTAAACGCTTCCAGCGTAAAACTACCAAAATACCAATAAATGGATAGCTTAGAGTCTTCGCGAACTGGGAAAAAGGAGGTGGTAGATTAACATCCATGAAATACAGAAGCCAGATAACCGTGGCTCCGACTTCTAAGTTCCTCACCCAGCGATTTATCAATTGACTGTTAATTTGCATTATCTTTGGCAAAAAAATCTCAGCAATTCAGCGTTTTGATTGTTCAAATTCTACCTGAAGAGATTTAAAAAGAGACAAGTAGCGACTTGCTTGGATTTCCAGAGTAAATTCTTGTTCTGCTTTCTCTCGGGCGCGGTACGAAAGTTTCTGATGTCGCTCTTTGTTCTCTAACACCCAAGCGATTCCTTGAGCTAAATCTTCGATTTTGTAAGGTTGAGCTAGATAACCATTTTTCTGGTGTTCAATCATATCTGGCATACCGCCAATGTGAAAAGCAACACAGGGTATGCCACAGGCGATCGCCTCCATTACAGTATTTGGTAAATTATCTTGAACAGATGGTGCAATGAAAACATCTGCGGCTGAATAGGCTAATGCTAAGGACAGATCATCGTTTAACGTACCCAAATAATGAGACTTAAAACCGAAGTTAGTTGAATCTGCTTTGTCAGCACCAAAAACAACCAGTTCCAGCTTATTGTTCCACCCATTTGCACTCAGTTCATCAAGTGCTGGTTTTAACAAGTGAAATCCTTTTCTTTGATCGCCGGTTGCTTGTAGTGCTCCAAAAAGAAGAAGCTGCTTATCATCAGGCAAGTTGAGTAACTCTCGTGCCACCTTTTGGTTCATTGGTCTGTACTTTTGAGTATCAAGACCATAGGGAATCACTTCCACTCGTCTGTCTCTGAACAGAGAACTTGCTTTGACACATTGAGCTAGCCAAGAGCTAGGAGTGACAATTGTGAGATTTAAGTTTTTCCATGCCTTGGTTTTACGCTGCCATATCCAACGGGATATATCCCAATTTTTACTACTACCAAGTTGCGGACAGGCACCACACAATTCTGTGTAGCGCTCGCAGTCTCCACTGTAGTGACACCCACCAGTAAACGCCCACATATCATGAAGAGTCCAAACTAGAGGGCGCTTAAGCTTGGCAATTGTTTCGATTTGCACAAATGCTCCACTAATCCAGTGCAGATTGATGATGTCTGGAGCAGTCTGAGTCGCCCTAGCAAGAACTCTGTCTGGCAACCACTGAAGAGAAAATGTGGTTGTATCTCTTTGAGGATATAGCTTTAACGGTAAGGCATCAAATGTAAGCTTTGCCCTTGCTATACCTTGAGAAAGTCTAATTTTGGGTGCAAGTACCGTTTTGTTATGACTATACTTCTCTTGCACCAGCAATTGCGAACTGACACCAATAATCTGCAACCCCTTGTGCAAGCGATAAGCAGAGCGGGATGCACCACCACTGATATCAGATGTATTAATGAGTAGAACATTCATGAAAATAGGTTGTCATATTGGGGATTTGAAATCCTTGGTAGGGGCGAACGGTGAGACAGCCCTGTTCGCGCAGCGTCTCCCCTTGGGAGAAGGAGGGTTAGCCCGACGTTAGCGCAGCGTTAGCGACGTAGGAGCGTCGGAACGAGCGTCAGGGCTGTTCGCCCCGACAATTTTTATGTCGTGCTGAGTGTCGTGCTGACACCAAAAGAATTATCGGAAACTGGTGAATTTGAAGAAGAAAACTGCTCTGCTAAGACCACTTCCTCGTAGCTCCCTGACTTTACAATCCGACCACCTTCGAGTAAATAGATGCGATCGCAATGCCCAACAGTGGTGAGTCTATGAGCAATAATAATCATTGTCTTCGTTCGAGATAAAGCCTTAATAGCTTCTGTGACTAGACTTTCTGTTTCATTATCTAGTGCAGAAGTTGCTTCATCTAGTACTAAAACTTCTTTTTCGTGGTACAATGCACGAGCAATTCCTATCCTTTGCCGTTGACCACCTGAGAGTCGAATTCCACGTTCACCAAGAACGGTTTTGACACCTTCCGGTAGTTGGGCTATCAGATCTGTCAGTTGAGATGCCTCAATTGCTTGATTCAATTTGTTTGAATCAATCAAATTATCTGGAACACCGAAAGCAATGTTCCGCTCTAATGTGTCATCTATGAGAAAAATGGTTTGTGGAATGTAACCGATCAGGTTTTGCCATGAACGGATATCTTCATATACAGAAACGCCATCGACACAGATATTTCCTGATTCAGGCTGTAGTAGACCTAAAAGGACATCCACCAAAGTTGTTTTCCCTGCTCCAGACTTACCAATAAGCGCAATTGATTCTCCTTTTTTTAAACTCAAAGTAATTCCTGATAAAGCAGGGGATGGTGTATTTGGATAGTTGTAAGTGACCTTATTGAGGTCAATTCTATTTTGAAAAGTCATACTAGACTTTTCAGAAGATTTTAAGTTGGATCTGCTGTTTTTCTCGAAGCTAGATAATTTCACAGGCATACTATTCTCATATTGCTTTGCTTCAAGTAAGTCTAGATAAATTACATCCATAGAGTGACTGCAACCCTGGATATAACCCAATAATGAAATAAATTGACTAGCTGCTGGTATAAGGCGTATGGAAGCTATTGCAAAAATACTGAGCGTGGGTATAAGATTCTGTACACTCTGCTCAAAGAACAGCTGATAGATACAGACAAGAAGTATTAGAAATAATATTAGAGTTGTCTCAATGGCAATGCGAGGAATGAGTTGAGCACTTTGAAATAAGGACTCTGCAACTGTATATTTGCTTGCGGATTCATCCATCAGCTTTTCAAAGTACTGCTCACAACCAATAATACGTGTCTCCTTCACACCTCCTAGACTATGATTAATGATGCGAATCATTTCATTGCGAGACTCAGATGCTATCTCCCCCCAGTGGCTAAATTTGTTCCGGAGAAGGTAGAAGAGTGAAAATACTGGTAAAATAACTGCTAACGTTATGACAAAAAAGATTGGATCTGTCTGAGCCAATAAGAAAATAAGTACAAAAATTACCAGAAGATTAGCACTTGCTTCTAGAACAGAAATTAATAATTGATAACAAAATTTATCAGTTTCTATCAGAATATTTCTAATGATACTAGATGTATTGTTTTTGAGAAAGAAGGTATAAGGTACTGTCAAGTATGTTCTCATTAATCTAGAACAGAGTTGACATTTTTGCCTATAACTAAAATTATATATATAGGACTTCATGAAAAAGTATGCTACAGACTTTATGCAAAAAATTATTGCCAGACATAGCCCAAGGATAGCGATAAACTGTTTATTCGATTGTACGCCTGAATGCTTATAAAACCAGTTAAGTAAGGCAATATTTTGTATTGTTTCCGGGTTCAAAGCTAAACGTAAAAATGGTCCGATAAGTCCAATACCTATAGCTTCCAGAATAGAGGCAATAATAGATGCTAGCGACAAGCTAAAAAGTTCAACTTTTGCGTCTCCAAGAACGTACAAAAATCTCGATAAAGGTTTAATCATGTTATCAATCTTCTCAAGAGCTATTTTTTCCGAATTTGTAGTTCCGTTATGACTTGTAAAAACGGCTTGTGCACCTTGGATAAAATCTCCTTGATGATCTTTCCCGGCTATTTTATTGCCCCGTCAGTTTGCGCCTAGCATCATTCTCCGAGAACTCTTGACTTTGAGATATCGAACCTGCCTCCAATGACTCTCTAGTGTAGTAGAAGTAGCTATCAGGCTCACGTTTTACATTCACACCGTTAATCACCATGCCCAAAACATTTTGACCTGACTGGGTTAAAAACTCTTTAGCCGCATTGGCGCTGACATAGTCACTCACCCCAGGACGAACTACTAATAAGATGCCGTCAGATAGCTTGCTTAAAACAGCAGCATCAGCTGTTCCCGCTAGGGTTGGGGTATCGAAAATTACAGCATCGTATTTTTCAGCAAAAGAGGTGACTAATGCATCCATCCGCTTGGAATCTAGCAGCGCCACTGGGTTAGGAGGCAGAACTCCAGAGGGAAGAACGTAGAGGTTGGGCATGACTTCCTGCACTGCTGTATCTATAGGAAGTTGGTCAACAATGATATTAGACAGACCCACTGCATTCGTCAAGTCCCAGACATGATGCTGGACTGGATAACGCATATCCGCATCCACAAGTAGAACCCGACGTCCTACTTGAGCCATTGCCACAGCTAAATTTGCTGCCACCTCAGACTTTCCTTCTTTGGAGGCGGAACTCGTAACCACAATCGCTTTTAGCTTTTTATCTGAACACAGGAACTTTAAGTTCGCTTGCAACATTTGGTACGCATCACTCACAGGGAAGCGGGGAATGTCCCTACCAATCACTTTGGGAAGAGAATAACCCTTTTTGTCACTCCTATTTACTGAAGGAATAACACCCAACAGGGTGTATTGGAATAATTCTCTGGCTTCTTTAATTGTCTTAAGTGAGCGATCAATCAAATCTAAACTGAAGGCAGCAATTACACCAAGCATGACACCAGCAACTGCACCACCGGCGATAATCAGTATCTTTGGAGAACCAGATGGTAAATCGGGTACCAAGGCAGGGGAGATGACACGAGCATTTCCAATATTTTGGTTCTCTGCTACCTGGACTTCTTGCAGTCTGGTCAAAAGAGTTTCGTAAGTTGTTTGAGCCGCTTTCAGTTTCCGCTCAAGCTGCCTCTGTGTCTGTTCTAGACTGGGCAAAATGTTTGCTCGTTCTTTGTAGGCTGACCTTTCATCATATAGTGTGGTAATTTGTCGTTCTAAACCGACGCGCTTTGCTTCAGAGCGAGTAAAATCTTCAATTAACTTTTGTCGGATTTCTCCAATCTGTAAATTACCTATACTAACTTGCTGTTGGCTGCCAACAACCTGCGCTGTCCGACTTTGTAGCAAGCTATTGAGAGCAGCAACTTTTTCTTCCAAATTGATAATGGTAGGGTGTTTTGAGTGTAAATAAGTTCGCGAAACCGCAAGCTGGCTTTGAGCTTCCTGAAGCTGATCCAGTAGTTTTTGAGTTCCTGGTATTTGACTCAACTGTGCAATGGTTACAGCTTGCTGGGAATCAATTTTCGCCTGATTCCGTAGCTTTTGCGATTGAGCTCTAGCATCAACAAGTTGAACTTGAGCTTGAGAAATTTGCTCTTCTAACTGAGAAATCCTATCGACTGATGCCGTTGCTTCTTCTGACAGAGCGATGACTTTATTTTTCTCTTTGAATTTACGCAAGGCTGTCTCTGCTTTTCTTACGTTATTTTCAATTTCGGGTAGCTGCTCCTTAATAAACTTGCGGACTGATACTGTTTCAGCCCGATTCGCTTGTCTGTTATTCCTGATATAAACCTCGATAACTTTGTTGACGACTTCTGCCGCTAGCTGAGGATTTTTGTCTGTATAGGAGATTTGCAGGATATCAGTTCCTTTAACACTTTCTACCTTAAGTTTTTTAGTAAAAGCTCGGATTTTAAGAGGTTTGCCTTGATCATCTTTGAGATTAAGTGAATGAATTGTTTCCTGAATAACTGGAACAGATGTAACTATTTTTCCCTGAGTATCTAACGGATTGTTTGTCAAAGCCAAAGATTCCAGTCGTCCTATAGCTCCTATAGCTTGCCCAAACCCTGCTAGTGAGGAAGTTTGATTCGTCTTAATCAGGAGATTTGCCTCTGCCTTATATGTAGGTTTCAACGAGAGCGCATTCAAGGTTGCAAGGATAACAACTACTCCAAAAACTCCCACCCCAGGTTTCCAACGTCGCTGTAGAACCTGCAAATATTTTTGAAAATCAATTTCTTCAAATTTTGATAAGTTATCCATACTAGCAGATATTAATCCTACTGATACATTCAATTGCGATCGCAACTGGCTCAACCACTGAATCAAAAATCCTTGCTGTTAAGTACCTACGGTTAGAGTCGATGGGAGCTATTACGCTCCGCACCTCTGTGTTAAAGTTAAATGTGGACGTGCCGACTTTTGCTGCATACAGCTTCCGATGTTCTTTGAGGTTAAGTCCCTCATCTAGTCCCTACTCCTTGTATATTTATTCGGAAAGTTTCACCGTCGTAGGGGTATATTTGAGCTCATTGGTGTCAACTTAAAGCTCAAACACTTAATTTATCGTCGTTTTAGATCCCCCAACCCCCTTAAAAAGGGGGCTAAGATTTTATTTCCCCCCTTTTTAAGGGGGGATTAAGGGGGGATCGAAAATCTAGATGGTACATCGAAAAATTCTCAAATGCTTGTCTTGAATAACTTTTGGCTTAAGTTGACACCAATGATTTGAGCTTTGACCCTATGATGCTGCATGTGGATGTAAGTAGTTACACAAAATTATTTATATCTCTCTTGAACCTGGAATCACGGTTTCA
>CAZZVG010000123.1:0-9666 GCA_964657295.1 Iningainema sp.
CTCCTTCGCTTGGGGAATCGGTTATTACGGCACCGCCCTCTCCTGGATTACCGGGATTCATCCCATGACTTGGATGGGAGTTCCTTGGTTAGCAAGTCTCTTGATCGCTCTCTTTTGCTGGGTATTCATTACCCTGTGGGGAACTGCATTAGTCGCTACCTGGGCGATAGGGATGCGAACGATTTTAGATTTTAGATTGACGATTTTAGATTCGGTTTGGCTTGCTTTTAAACAAAAGTCTTGGGAACCCAGGAAAAATCTCATCATCCAAAATCCGAAATCCGTCTTGGACAGTTTGCCACGGGGGGAACCCTCCGCAAGGCTCTGCTCAACTTCCCGCAAAATTCAAAATGGGTTGCTCCGTGTTCTCATTGGCACATCCTTATGGTGTGGCTTAGAAGCGCTTTGGAGTTCTGGTCCTTTGTGGTGGAGTTCTCTGGCTTCTACTCAAAGTCCGCATAACCTAGCAATTTTACACCTCGGTCAGTTTTCTGGGCCTAGTGCCGTGACAGCAGCCATTGTTGCAGTCAATGGCTTCCTGGCTGAAGCTTGGATGAATCGCAAAGGCACGTTCGCCAAGCAGGACAAAGGGTTGGAGGCAAAGATTTCCTCTGTGTCTCTACGTAAGAGTGATAAATCTTTACCCCTTGCCATCATACTACTGATCACTCTCCACCTAATTGGGTTTGGCTTGTACACTCGTCCCCTTACTCAGCCAGTAGCAGCAGCCCTAAAAGTTGGGATCGTTCAAGGTAATGTTCCTAACCAAATCAAACTTTATCCAGAAGGTTTTCGTCGCGCTCTGGAAGGATATACTACTGGATACTTGAGTTTGGCACATCAAGGTGTGAACGCCGTTTTAACTCCAGAAGGAGCCTTGCCTTTTTCTCAGGGTAATATTATGCGTAGCTCCTTAATCGATGCAGTTCGGGAACTCGGCGTAGTCGCTTGGGTTGGAGGTTTTTATAAAGAGGGAGGCAGCTATACGAATAGCTTATTTACTTTTTTGGGAAATGGTCAGATTTTTAACCATTACGGAAAAGCAAAGTTAGTGCCGATTGGGGAGTATATTCCCTTTGAACAAATTCTCGGTGCGATCGTCAAGCGGCTGTCACCTTTGGACGAACACCAAGTTCCCGGTCCACTAAATCAACTGTTTGACACACCTTTTGGTCGTGCTATTGTTGGTATCTGTTACGAATCGGCTTTTCCTGAACACTTTCGCTATCAGGCGGCGGCAGGGGGGCAATTTATCCTCAGCCCTTCCAACGATGCCCATTTCAGTGCAGCCATGCCCGCACAGCACCACGCTCAAGATACAATGCGAGCAATTGAAACCGATCGCTGGGCAGTAAGGGCAACAAATACCGGGTATTCGGCTTTTGTCAATCCTCATGGCAAAACTTTATGGATTTCCGGACATGATACCTACGCGGTTCATGCAGAAACTATTTATCGCCGACAAACGCAGACTTTATATGTGCGGTGGGGTGATTGGTTGACACCATTGTTGTTAGTATTAAGTGCGTTAGCATGGTGCTTGAGTATTTTCAAAGCAGAATGATGACAAACTCAAGTTTCGAGAATAAAATAGAGGAGTGCTAATCACCCTCGAATAGCATGGAGGCTGTAGTATGGAAGATGTGGCTCAACGAAAGCTTTTGTCAGCGCTCTCTCATGGAGCGGTATTTTTTAGCTCGACGATAGTATCTATCGGCATACCCATTGCCATTTTGTTTATCAGCAACGATCCAGTTGTAAAAGAAAATGCTAAGGAATCGCTTAACTTTCATATTAACCTTTACATCTATGGTATTATCTTTGGATTGCTGATTTTGATTGGCATCGGTATTCCACTGCTGATTTTGTTGTGGATTTTTAGCCTAATAATGCCAATTATTGCTGTCACCAAAGTCCTTAGTGACCCTAATCTATCCTACCGCTATCCATTTATTTTTCGCTTGGTTTAGCCGTAGAAAACTGTTTTTGATCTCAGCAAAATTATTAACGCTCATTTATCCTGCTATAATGCAATGTATTATATTGCATTTACGGAGTGTTTATGAGTACAACAAGCTTTCGTCTTGACGATGATATCGAAAAGAAGCTGGAAGTAACCGCAGATCGGCTACAGCGCACGAAGGGATGGATAATCAACGATGCTCTCCGCCAGTATATCATGCGTGAGGAGCAGAAGCAACGGAAGCTGGAACAGACCGAGGATGCGATTGCTGATATTGAAGCTAGTCGGATTGTTTCTGGTGAAGAGGTGATGAAATGGCTTGAAACTTGGGGAACTCAGAATGAAGCGCAGGCTCCCAAGTTATGAAGCTCGAATTCTCAGAAAGTGCCGTACATGATTTGGTACGACTACGTGAGTTTATTGCGAAGAACAATCCACAAGCAGCAGAGCGTGTTTCACTACGACTTAGGCAAACGATAGGAAAGCTTGTGCTTCATCCCGATATAGGGCGTCGTGTGCCCGAGATTGAAAATGTAGGTGAGCTAATCGCTGGAAATTACGTCGTTCGTTACATTATCGAAGGTGACACGCTCTTCGTTCTTCGGATCTGGCACGGCAAGGAACACCGCTCAAGTTAATTTTGACGCAGCTTCTTATCTGCTTTTCATATTGGTCTAAGGAATACCTCTTATTGTGGATGTACTATTTAATAACCGAAGGATTTCACACACTTATGTTAACTCACAGTTTTACTCTCAAAAGGCTGATATGCAGCTTGTTTATAATTTCACTAACTGTTGTTGCATTCACATACAACAAGTCACGTGCGGTGCCTTCTCATCCCGCCACCGATATCTCAACGAATGAGACTTCGGCCAGAAAACAGACGGCGGTTCTCTCTGGAGGGTGCTTCTGGGGAATGGAAGCTGTTTTTGAGCATCTCAAAGGAGTTTCTAATGTCGTCTCTGGCTTTTCCGGTGGTAGTGCAGCAACTGCAAACTACGAGATTGTCAGTTCCGGAATGACGGGGCACGCTGAGTCAGTGAAAATTACCTACGATCCATCACAGATCTCATATAGCCAGCTTCTGAAAATTTACTTCTTGGTGGCGCACGATCCGACACAGTTAAACGCGCAAGGCCCCGATACGGGCACGCAATATCGTTCAGCTATATTTTTTGCCAATGACGAACAGAAGCGGGTTGCACAAAGTTATATTGATCAACTTAACACTAAGCACGTCTTTCCCAAGCAGATCGTGACTCAACTGGTTCCCTTGAAAGGTTTTTATCAGGCTGAAGAATACCATCAGCACTTCATAGATCGCAATCCGATGTATCCATACGTGGTGGTGAATGACTTGCCGAAGCTAGCTCAACTTCAGGCACAGTTCCCGAAGATGTACAAGAAATAACTGGCTTCCGACTTTTGACGCAAAGCGCGATACCAAGAAGTGGTTAGCAACGTCAGCGCAGTTAGAATTATGAGTCAAGCAATTCTCCAAATCGTTCTCGGTAGCGAGTTAGCAGAGATTCGAGTTCGGCTACACGTTGACGTTCAGCTTCGGCACATTGACGTTCTTGTTCCGCTTGTCTTTCTGCCTCCAAGCGTTTGAGAGTTTCTTCTCTGAGTGCCTCAACTAATTCATCATTCACCAATAATTTCTGTTCGTTATCCAAGCGATAAAAGCCAATCAGTTTTCCTTCTACAGCTAAACGGAGTTGCAATGCTTCGCTTTGACTGTCGGTAATTAGTTGATAAGTATCTTCTCGCAGTCTATACCCGCGCAACTTTTCTTTAATCCACTCTCCCTTAGGATCAAATAACCAATATTCCTGTACTTCTAATGCTTCATACAGGTTTCGCTTAGCGTTTTTGTCCTCGTCTTGAGTACCTTTTGATGTAATTTCAAAAATGACTTTTGGGACTTGCTTTTCCAACCAAATTTTGTAGTTGTCTCGTCCTCCTGATTCTACGTCATAGATGACCATAACATCAGGAGCAACGCGCAATTTCGGGAAATCTTCGGCATAATACAGGAATTGGTTTGCCAGAACTGTGGCTCGACGATCAAGTAAGTATTGTCTCAGAACTTCTAAGGTAGTTAAAATAGCATAGAGATGATCGTATGTTTCTGCCACAGGTTCCCCGTCGCTACTCGGATAAAAAATTTCGGATTTGGGTGAGTTCGGGACAATGGCAGTCATTCGATTTTGGGTGCGCGAATTTGGTATTATAGAAATAATAGCTGATTATCGCTCGATCCCTCACTGAGCCGATCTAGCATTTGGTGGTAAACAAGGCGTGTCACTTACAGAAGGAGGGTCAGCATAAACTGCTAAAGTATTATAGTCAGGAGTATCTCGGCTATAAATAACTTGGAATGTGTATAGTTTTCTTTTACCTTGCCCTTCAGTCACTACTGTTAAAAGTGTAGAGTTAGTGTCAGGAAATCCAGGAATCGGAAGTTTTTTAATTCTTCTCAAGTGAATGACGTTTGCTGCTGAGTTTTCACAATCTCCAGGATTTGCAGCTTGTTGACTGGACTGCGGGCAGAGGGTACCATCAAAAAGCAATGACACCTGCGATGGATCGTCCAACCAAACTTTTTTAATTGTTTCTCCAGTCGGAATAAAGCTTAGGTTTGTCCCTTGCTGGTACCAAACTGTAAGGGTAGGTATCGCGCCTCCCAAACCCTGTGCTTGGCAGGAGAAGATAGAACGTAAAACAGCGTTATTAGCCAAGACTTTATCTGCTAGCAATAACATTGCAGCTGAGAAAAGAAGGGAACCTAAAAAGAGCAAATAGGGATTTTGTGGAGTATTTTCTTGAGAGGGAATGTTATTCATTAATCGTTACGAATTCAATATTTTGTCAAACTCAAATATTGTATCAAGCTCTCTAACAACTTAATGCACCTCAAAATCGTTCAAAAAAACAGGAATATTCACGATATCTATTCATCGAGGAAGCTGTAAGGGCGTATGGCAATACATCCTTACAGTCCTATTACCACACACAAAGTGCCTCGATCACAACTGCGTTGCTTGATTGACAAACACTGTAACTTCTTTACCTTTTGAGAGAGTCCAAAGGCTAGTTCGATCTATTGATCGCCGAGCGTTATCCTGTGTCTCGCGCCGAGTAATTTCGGGAACGATCGCTCTGCCACCGCCATCTAAAACTCCAGCTAGGATGTTCCTTCTAGGTTGATTTAGGACAGCAGACGTAGTGGTACTGTTAATGGTGCCATCGCTATTTTTAATAGTAGAGGGGAGTGAAACTACTTGTGAATCAGGAGTGTTCAAGACTTCTCCTATTTTACTAGCACCGCCCAAAGCGAATACTTTCAAATCACTTCCAAAGCGTGATCCCCCACCACTACCTTTATATTCAGTTGCGATTAAAGGTTTACTTTGAGGACCACGAATTGTTAACGTATTTTCTGGTACGCTCTTTTCTATGCGTTGACCATTTTCTTGCCAAACTGCTTTAAGGACTTCAAACTGTGCCAAGCCTTTGTCAGAAAAACTAGCTCGGGTTAATAACTGTGTTTGTGCAGGCAAAGCAACACTACCATCTGCAGCTTTTAATGCTTCTTTTAACTGCACTATAAATATGTTCTTGTCTTGATCGTCATTGTTATCGCTATTATCGTTACTTTTATTCCTATTAAAATTTCCACCATTCGTATTCCTGTTATTGTTGTTGTAATATCTACCAGGGATAGTTCTAGTACTTTCCCCAAAGGCTGCGGTTGCCAACACAGCTTTAGCCGTAGTACCTACGACTAATGATTTAGGACTAGAAGTCGTCCGTGTGGCTACTACACTTGGCTGGACTGGCTGTACAACGGGGGGAGTTTGAGCGGTGATTAAAGGTTTCCGTGGTTCAACACTGACATTTATTTTGGGAGTCGTAGCAGAAGATACCTGACCGTAACTCCCCAACTTCGATAACCTTTCCGACTCTTGGAGTGGATCTGGTGTAGGTGTAGGTGTTGCTTGTGCTACTGGTGTCGGAACGGTGGGTTGGAGTGGTGGCGCGACATAAGATGGAATTTGAGGTCTTGTCGCTTGGGGGACTCTCACAGGTCGTATAACTGTAATAACTCTGGGTGGTATTGAAGCGATCGCCTGTCTATCTCTGAAAGTAGGTGGCGGCTGTATCCGTTGTACTACGATAGTTGGTCGAGTTCTGGCGGAGTAAAGAGGTTCCGTCCGGGGGCTGGATCTAACTGCCGTCCGAATCGGTGTCGGTTTTTCGGTTTTCAGCGAAAGTTGGGCGTCTTTCACCGCCTGTGCTTGTTCGGAAAGAGCAAGTTTGGTTTTCAGTGCCTCTATTTCTTCTTGTTGCAGTTCTTGAGGTGGTTTTAGTTGAACCTGCGATCGCGTTTCCGGTACCAAACTATTACGATCTGGAGTACTGGACTTTTTACCACCACCACTCATCAGCTGTGTCAAAAACACACCAGCAATCACAACCGCAGCCAATGTCCCACCTCCCACCACGGCTAACTTAGCAAAGGGGTTCGATGATACACGTTGTGTGGTACCCACTTCTCGTGGTTCGAGTGGTTCAGCTTGTGGCTGTCCCAACTCGGCTGAATTCTCTTCAACAGAAGGAGGAGACGGAGATTCTTCTTCCAAACCAACCAATCTTGCCATCCGTGCTTCCAAATCCGAAGAATCTACTTCTGACTGGTAGTTTTTTGCCGGAGGAACTTGATATTTAGTCATAATAAGTAGACCTTCATTTTAGGAACAGTTTTTATCTTTAATGTCACAAATATTGTAAATTTCTAGCCTTGCTTCACCAAGGCGATGCACTGATAAACTCAACGGAAGTGGTGTATTGGGTAGTGGAGTTTCTGAGTCTTTTATGGTCCGGACTAAAATTTGTTTGTTAAAAGGAGTTGAATTTCCTAGTGGATCAAAACTTGTCAAGCTTAATTGATTGGCTAACATCTCCACTCTCCACTTACCATCCTCTATTTGTGTAGGTTGAGAAACTCTTTGTAAAATCAATACAGACTCAATTCCTGAAGATTGATTGCCTGGAGTTAAATTACTGATTTCTTTCTCAAATTTTTGCCGAAAACCATTAGCGAGTAGATCTGAACTTATTTGCTGGACTATTCTTTGCGGCTGTTTCGGCGACCAAGTCATCATTAAGGTCATGGTTTCACCTACAAAACGCCGAATGATTTCGGGAGTTCGTTCTGAATTCTGTTTAGAGTCTACTGTGATAGCGCTACCATCTGCGAGTTGGACCAAACTTGGCATGGCATTTTTTCGATTCAACTGCTGCAACATAGACCCATGAAACATCAGTACCAACAAAGCAAATATATTCAGACTAAATGTTGCTACCGCTAAGAACGGTAGTATATTGGTCTTCTTACTTTCTTGATTAAGTAACTGCATTAATTAATATCAATCATAAAAATTACTTGATAAAGCTACCAGAACTTCCCGGACTACAGGAACCACGACTGCCTCCATTAGATGTGCCATCCTCATCTAGTAAACACAAATTCCGAATTTCGTAAATTTCCATTTTTGCACTGCGGACGCTATAAACTGCTTTTTGCAAGTCGGTAGCCGTGTTAGCAAGTGGATAGACGTATGTGTCTACTGCCCTCACTAGCAAATCTTTGTTAAAAGGAATTATAACTTTTTTATTTTCTTCAGAACGTTTCTGTTGAATTAGGTCGGCCACCATACCAATTCGCCACTGTCCTGGCGCAATTTTTTCGGGGGGATAAACTCGTTTGATAATTAACTGCGACGACAAAGCTTGACTGGAGTTGTTAGAGAAGACTTCTGGCGGTGTAATTTCTGCAATTGTGCTCAAAAAACCCTTACGAAAATCTTCTGATAAGGCAAAACTCGCAATCCAACTGCTTGTAGCAACTTTTCTGGTGTAACCTTGGGGAGTTCTAATAGAGACTCCCGGATCTGACAGAGGTCTTGCAGCTTGTTCTACACTTTGTGCAGGTAGCGTTCCCGACCATTTAAAGATTGATGTCATCGTTTGACTGACAAATTGACGAATAACTTCCGGTTCTCGTGCCAAATCATCGGTCACATTAACTGGTTTATCATCAATCAGCTGCACAAAAGTAGGAGATTTCTCCAGACTGAGTTTGCGAATCGTCAATCCTTGAAATATCAACAAAAACAAAACAAACACATGCAGCCCAAAAGTAGCCAGCGCAAAAGCTAATAGGATGCCTCCCGTTCGTTTTTTCCTTTTCTCTAGTAATACCATTTACCCATTCCCCCTCCCTCTCCCTCTCTCCCCTAAGGTCCTAATCGTTCAAACTAGCCCCATCACAACTCTCCATCTTAGATGCACATCCTTCAAGCCGTATTTTCCATTAGTCCTTATTATAACTATAAGTATTTAACAGGCGACGATATTATACTACACTGTCTTGCACATCATCTGCATATAGGGAGATGTAGAGACTTGACATGTCACGTCTTTACAGTACTTGCTCCCGTTATTGAGTACATGATTACCGATGCCATTTCTTCTCCCCCTCTCCCTCTCTCCCCTTTTACACCCTCTCCCTCACCCACGAAGCAGTATTACTAATAGAGTTGAAGACGGCAAATCCTCCGGCGGCTGCTATTGCCAGAGATAAAAGTGGTGCGAGAACTCCCAGAAAAATGATGAACCACATCAAGTCAGGATCGGCGTTGGCATCTTGTGCTGGTCCATTGATAATCACTCCTGCGGTTAATATGGCAATGATGTTGAAGGAAATTTTGGCAATTCCCAGCGATACAAACCCCGTAAGCCATGCAAAAATTGGTTTACCAGCTACAGGCAGCAAAGAACCACCTACAGCTAGAGGTCCTAAAGTTGCGATCAGTAGCATGGTAGATTCGAGTAAATTCTGAAAAGCAAACTGTAAGGAGATTAAAAAGCTTTTAATGCTTGTCTGTACTGTCGAACCAATAAAAGAATTAAAAGCAACTTCCGACAAGTTACCTCTATTATCTGTAATTAAATTCACCTTATTTTCTAATCGAGAAATCCAAATTTGATTACCATACAAAGTTCTGTATTCCTGCCAGAGATCGCTAATTTTTTCCTGGGCTTTAATAAAGCATTGAGTTTGTTGTTCGCCAGTCAGTGCCTGACAAGGACGCAAGAAAGAACCAGCAACTTCTTCTGCAACGCTAAGATTGAGGGCTTGCTGATATGTTTGATTGAGATCACCTGCTTGTACCACCTGCTGGTTCGTATTATTAAGAACATTCCGCACTGCCAGAGTTAGGTTAGACAGTACAGTTCCATTTCCTGGATTTGCTAACAGGAGTACAACAATAAAGGGCCAAATTAACCCTGAGATTGGACGGGAATATTCACTTTCTAAAACATCTCTCAGCCATTGAACCATAAAAAATAACAGGGTACCAACAGCAAAAAAGATCCCTAAATTTGTCAGTGCGCCATACAAGTTATTGTTAGTATTTGTTTGTAATAAATCTACCCATTGATTATTCCAACCATCGGCAATACTTTTTGCCGTTATTGCCCCATCATTGAAAATTTCATTAACACCAATTTGTGCAAAATGCAAGTTATCAAGCCACATCGTTACTATCCAAAGTATATGAGGGAAACAAGAGACTCACCGAACAAGGCAAAAGTTAAAAGTTAAAAGGCAAAAGAAAGAAAAAGAAAAA
>CAZZVG010000124.1:0-9662 GCA_964657295.1 Iningainema sp.
CTGCTGCTGCGCGTTCCAAGAACGACACAGGTGATGTTGTTGGTTCCTTTACCTCTTCAGGGCTGTGCCTGTCTACGGCTTCCTCTGCAACAGCGAGGGTAGAAGTTTGTTGCGCTTCACTTAGTGTACTAACACTGTCAACTTCCGACTCCTCGGCTGTGCTGACTTCATTTATCGCCTCAGATCCAGCTTGTTCTGGTGGTGTTTCAGATGCAGCAACATATGAAGAAATTTCTGCCGGCTCGGATTGTTGCTTTTGTTGAATATTTTTGTATGCTGCCTTAGCAAATGCCAGCAAGTCAGGAGCGGCAACGTCTTGTGCCGTTTCTGTTGTTGGCGTTGCCGCTTTTTCGACTTGGGGTTCTTTTGCGCTAGCACCTTCTTCCTGTTTCTCTTGAGAGGAGGAAGAATCGTTATGTTGACGACGAAACCAATTAAAAACCATAATTTTACTAAGATTACACCTAGTAAATAAATTTAGCAAGGTGTGAGTAGGGGCGGGTTTAATTCAGATCACTTGTGAGTAAATGCGCTCGTCTTGTGAAACCCGCCCGTACAGGAGTAATTCTTCCCCTGCTTTTGGGATCGCCACAGAAAGCTTTCCCTCTCCTCCACTTCAAGACGAACTACTAGCCACTTCCCGCTTCTGCTGCTCTGTAACTCGCCGCAAAACACCATTGATAAATCGATGACTGTCTTCTTCACTGTAGCGTTTGGCTAGTTCTACAGCTTCATTAATAGCCATGCTAGCTGCTAAATTCAGAAAATTCATTTCTGCTACAGCAATGCGGATGATATCTCGGTCGATTTGGGCAAGACGAGCCACTTGCCAATCGACTAAAGCTGTGGAGATCTCTTCATCTATCTCATTTCGGTGTTCATCGACTGTCATAATAATCCGTTTAGCATACTCGCGGACTTCTTTGTCTTGGTTGGCTAGCTGAATCAGTTCTGGAAACTCGACTGCTGCCCCTAACTGGTTAATAGCCGTTTGGGTGTAGTCGATCGCTTCTTTAACCATCGTTCTAGCAGTGTTTAAGTCATTAGCGCGAGTGTGGCTTGTTAAGAGGCGAGCATTACTGCGTTGTAGTTCGGCTGCAGCATTCTCCAGAGTATCTTGAACTTCCGATCTCAGGGTGCGGACTGCAGCTAACACCAACTTAGGCAGCAGTTGTTCCTGTGGCAGTTTATCCAATTTCTTCGGGTTTACGGGTAGTTGGCTAATGCTTAAAAGCGCCAATTCACGAGCAATCTGACGGGGTATACGCTCTTTCATAAAAGTTAGGAGTTAGGAATTAGGAACTATGAGTTATGAATCCGACAAGAATACACTCTAATGACTTAGAGCGCAATTGATTCATCAAACAGTACAGTTGAGATCAGCATTAACCCGGAAACCTGGTTTCTCTGCCTCACGCTACTTTTAACTCAACCGTATTGATTGATAAGATTTAGCTATCTAATAGCTACTTTGGTTATGGAAGGTTAGTCTAACAAAATCTTGCGTTTATGAATTACAAATTATTGTAACCAATCCTCTATTATAGTAATAATACTACGATGCTAATGAAAAATCTATAGACTATATTAATAATAGCGCGTCTCTACGACTCCGCGCCTCTCCGAAAGACTCAACAAAGTAGTGTGTATCTATATTATGCTTTCTGATTGAGCTGCCTCCGCGTTGCCCAGAGGGGTCGCTGTCGGGAGATGTTTTATTTCCCAGACTTTGAGCAAAATTAGGTATTCATAGAAGGTCTGCAGTGTACACCAAGCAAACCCGGCATGTCCGTCTAGAAAACCACCGAGAAGAAAATACATATAAAAAAAGCGTAGCAGGGGTCTTGCTGGTAAGCGTAAAGATAAGTCTTTCAGGGCGCGGCGTCGTTCTACTTCCGACGAACCAAAGAATAAATCACTCCAGTCAATGTTTTTCTTTTCTAGCTGATGGAGAGTTTCTTTAGCTTCATCTGTAGAGTAACGGTTGTGCTTTTCAATCCAACGGCTCAATCCCTTACTACAAGTGTAGTGAGGATAGGTTTCTTTTAAAAAGCTAGTTGGTCCCTCACAAACTTCTCGTTCCGTATGACCATAGTCAGAAAACCAAACTTTGCCGTGGCGGAAAAAGCGTAATTGATAACGGGGATACTGGGTACTGTGGCGAATCCAACGATTCATAAACATAACTCGTTCAGCAACGTAGTACCCGATGTAGTCGGATTGCAGACTCGCCTTGAGGGCTTCAGCAAACAGTTGTGGAGTCATGCGTTCGTCAGCTTCCAAAATGTAGACCCATTCGTACTTGGGGGGAATTGATTCTAGCATCCAAGTGCGCTGACGACCGTGGCTTTCAAAAGCATGTTGGAAAACTCGCACTCCCATGCGACTGGCAATTTCCACCGTGCGATCACTACTGTACGAGTCCACAACAATGATGTCATCTGATACCATCGCCGACTCAATACAAGCGGCAATATCTAGCTCTTCGTTATAAGTCAGGATGTAAATTGAAAACATTACCCAGTAATATAGCAATTTTGTCTTTTACTTAGTAGCGCTTAGCACCCAAAACAACAGCCGTTAGAGAAAAGCTCTCGTTTTATGCACTTTATTTAAACGCAACTCAGTATTATTTAATCAAAATAAGTAAAAAGTCAAAAGAAATTATTTTCACACTTTACTCCCCACTCCTGTACAGGCGGGTTTGACATACGAGTCGCATGTACCCATATGTGATCTATAATTAAACCCGCCCCTACCTACTCCTCATCTTGCCGGAACCCTGTTAGCACTTTTTACGGCACCCATACCTCGTATTCCGGCCCAACCGATGATAATGTAACCGATTGATAGCAGTAAACTGCCGATCCCAATTCGGAGTCCAGACTTCCAGGCTGCGTCTCTAGCTTGTTTCTCGTCTTCTTCTTTTCTGTTACGAATTTGCCCTAATTGTTGATTTGCCTGTGCTCGAGGATCTGCTTGCTGAGCAATAAATTTATCAAGTTCTTGGGGATTTGCCTTAAATTTCTTCAGCAATTCTTTCTGCTGTGCGGGAAGGCTGGGGTTATTCAGTGCTTCCTTGTACCGCTGGTCGTCTTTGAGTAAAGTAGTAAACTGTTCTTTGACTTGGCTTTTCTGTTTTTCAAGTGCGGCTTTGACTTGATCGTTGCCTAATTGAGCTTCTACTTGCGAGAGCTTGTTTTTTAGTAGGCTTTCTCTTTGTTCTGCATCTTTGTCGATTTGAGTCACTGTTTGGTCACTTGCTTGGCGCACGTTGTTTAAGTGCAGGGGAAAAATAAGCAAAAACATCAACCCTAAGACGGAAGACAAAATTAAGGCTGGGAATCTCAAATCTATACCTTGCGAATGACCATCATCAGGAGTATCAATCCAGTATCCAGCAAATAACAAACTAATACCAATCATCGGGACAATGCCCCGATCCACAAGCGCTGTTGCTAACCCGATTAGCCACTCCTTGTTAGTAGGTTGTATGGGAAACAACAGAATTAAAAAGTCCACAAAAAATGACAAAATTAAGATAATTCCAGCCACCTTTAAGGTGCGACTGGTGTTCATGGTAGCAAGACGGTTGTTATTCATAGTTTTTTTGTCTCTTAGTTAATAAAATTGATAGTCCTAAAATTAGGTAAATTTAGCTATCTTTCTGCTAGATATTTTACACTTTTTAGTCTGAACTGATACCACGCTAACAATTGTAGTTCAACGTGTTTTCAGAAAAACCACAGTATTTTTCTATATTTTAAGTGTGGGGACGGGGAGAGGGGAGCGATCCCAAGAGCACGGGGAGGTGATGGTAAAAATCTTTCTCCATTGCCCATTACCTATTACCCATTCCCCATTCTCAATTCCGGTATTTTTCCCAAATGGGTAAATCTTCCGGTCGGTCGATATCAGCCAAATAAGGTAGGTAAACAATAGACAAATTGAGGTTTTCGGCAATTTCTACTGTTTGTTGTAACACTTTAGCAGTTCCCCAATCAATGTCAATGAATAATTCTGGGATTGGATACTGCAAACCAACCAGGTAATAGCCACCGTCCATCGCTGGCCCTAACACAAGGTTGTAGTGGTGGGGTTTTGCAAAGGCTTCTGCAAGAATCTCGGCATTGACGTCTGGGCAATCAGTGCCAATGATCACTGCTTTTTCTGCTCCCGATTGAAAAGCATACAAGAGACTTCGCGCCATTCGTTGACCGAGATCGCCATCTCCTTGAGACTGGTAGATCGAGTCACATCCCAGCCAACCTTGCATAAGTTGCATATCGCCACCAGCAAACCGCACTTCAAATGATATTGCATAGCTTTGCAATTGTTTCACCTGAGTTAGTGTGTGTTCCGTCATTTGACGATGAAGATCGGCAGCGCCTTTTGTTCCCAAAGCCGGGATCAATCGGGTTTTTGTCTTCCCAGCTTCTGGATAACGCGTGAAGATGATTAGATGTTGCTTTTTGATGGTCATTTGTCCTATTATAGATCCTCGACTTTTTAAAGAAGTCGGGGATCTTGTTTTTCACGTCAATCAATCTTGTCCGATTTCAGTCGCTGCTTAAATTCCCTTTTTGCTTGAACATGATCCGAAATCAAAGTGCATTCTTCCAGTAAAGATATGTTTAGTTCTGGCAAGAACTCACTTGACATAATTTGTTCGTACCCGTGAGTTTCTAAAAATTCCGATGGTATTTCTTCTCGTAAGTGATAAAGTTTGAGTTTATTTCTCTCCCAATACCAAACTTCAGCAACTCCTAAGCGTCGGTAAGTCTCAAGTTTGTCAATGCTGCCACTAGTAATAATTACCTCGATCTCTATATCTGGGATGTCCTTTTCCTCTCCAATACAGTAACATTCATCTGGTTCTGCCCCTACTTTCTTGAGTCTATTTTTAATAGTGGGACCCCCCATAGGAGTGTATTTAATTTCCTTCTCATCTAGATAAGCTTCTATCAAGGCAGCTAAACGTTTTTTAAGTTTTTCATGTCTGAAAGATGGGGACACAATTTCTAAAACTCCATCCAAGTAGGTGACACGGTAATGAGAGTTATCTTCCAGTTTAGATAGTAGTGCTTCATAAATTTGCCAACTTACACTACTAGTAGTAAACCTCTCCTCTGGATCGTCAATCTGAGCAAGTTCTGGCTCGTCAATAAGTTTTTTAAGGCTGCTGACCATTGTTTTATCCTATTACTGCGATATTCGTCATGTGCCGCCATGTTTTGTCCGATCTTGGTTTTCTATGCGTACAAATGTACTACGATTAGGAGAAAATTGCCATAAAATTATTTCCCCACACCTTCCTTAATAGCAAAACTTACCATTTTGATTAGCCTCATCATGGTCTTTTCCCATTCGCATTGCTCCGATGATTGTAGAAATGTAAACGCAACGCCTAGCTGTACCACCATTCTGGCTGGAAAGGTTAATTTGTCCTAGAGTTCTGAGTGAGGTGTGGGTACACTCATTTCCCATTTCGTAGACGGGACAGCCTTGATAGTTAAACAAAATCCGCCATGAACCAGAGGAAGTTTGTTTTCGGATTGTTGTTTCATTTTTACCTAAAGAGTTTCGCTGTTGATCAATATGAATATTTGGCTCAAGGCTATGCCATAGGCTATTGTCAGCTTGGACTGCATTAGAAATAAATTCTCCTGCTACGTCTGCTGGATGAACTGCCCATTGAATAAACCCGTTTTGTTCGCGAAAGCTGACTTGCCAAGTTAATTTGCTTTTAGTGGCTTCGCTTTGGGCTTGGCGTATGGCTCGGTAAACTTCGTCTTGGGCTGTGTTGAGGCGAAGAGTGTCAATAAAAGCCAACCAACTAGGGATTGTGATCGCACCTAAAATACCAATTAGGACGATAACTACTAAAATTTCCAACAGTGTATAACCACCGTTAGAAGCAGTTTTTCTAATATTTAATAGCACAAGCAGAAAGAAAAATTTCAAAATAGTTTCTATTTTTCTTTTCTGATTAGCTTTTAAACATCCGGATTTTGAACAGAATTTATGTTTTTTTTAAATCATTCCGTTTTTTTAATACCTTTTTTATAAAGATTAGATTGTAAAGAAATATCATTAATATAAGTTATATCTGCAGAATGTGGATAGTGATTTCTTAATTACATGCATTTGGACCATAGAGTGTCGCCCCTAGTAAGGTGTTGACACTAACGCAAGCTTTAGGATTATTTGCATTTCGAGGCATGAATGTAATGTAACCCAATTGCCCATTGACCACAGAACTATCATAATTAAACTGTACTCGATAATATGGATTAGAACTTTGAATTATAGTAGACATAGTAGACGTAAATTTTATATACTTAGAATCTTTGTCAATCAAGGGTTGCAAATTTGTCGTTGAACAAGTGTTATCAGAAGGAACAGGTTGCACAGAGGATAAAACTTGGGTACCATCATCGCTGAAGCAAACTTGCCAGGAATTTTTTTCGCGCTGAGCATTAGCTTGAGCATCACGTATTAATGCTAAGGTTTGTTTTTGTGCAGTACTCAAACGCTGTCTATTCATGAATCCCAGCCACCCCGGAATTGCGATCGCTGATAGTACGCCAACCATAATAATGACAACAAGTAATTCAATTAGGGTGAAACCAGCTTCTGAGCACCTTGATAACGATTGATTCTTCATCTTTTATGTCAACACTAGTAATTATTAAGTAACTTTATTAATCACACCACGGATAAGTATTTGGGTTTGCATAACGGGACGAAAATTATCACTTGTTACGCCTGGTTTTCCGTTAGCGTTACCTCTTAGATAAAGAATTACATCTTGGTTAAGACCAGTCGGAGTAGTTGCTAATACTGCTGTAGGTGGTACAGCAGACCTTACACAAGCGAAGAAGATATTTGAGCTAGCAGTTGTGGCTGTAGACTTAGGACTGGGTACATAGCTTTTAGTTGAGTCACATGTAGGAACATTGACACCAGTTGCATTAGGAGCATCAACAAAATCTACTAAAACATCAGAAGTATTGGTTGCTAAGGGAGAAATAGTTTGCAAGTTAGTAGCAGTATTAGCAGTAGCATTAGTTTGAAGAGGCCATGTTTGAAAAGTAGTACCGACTTCTTTTGATGGGTCTACATATCCTTCTGATTGTGTGAGGCTGCTAAGAGTTTTATACTTATGTAGCGCATACCTTGTAATCCTAGATTTTCCGGACCATACGTTGCTAGAGTTATCGGTTGATTGTAGATAAATGACTAGTTCATAGGTACGACGCTTTATTAAAAGGTCGTTGCATTCTTGTTGTTGTGCAGCAGCAATAGTGCTGCAATTGGGCATTTGATTGTCAGGTATTGTTTCCGGTTTCCAAAAAGCTATGACAGGTGTCTGATTAGCAAATGTTGGCACATAATTTCCTAAACCTGGGCAATAATTTGCGTCTTGAGGATGCCCTTGAACCGTTTTTTGCAGACAATTACCGTCATAGACATATACAGCTTCTCGCAGTTCTTTTGAAATGAAGTCCACAGCCCTTTGCATTTCTTGTTGGGTTTCATTACGAGCAGCTTCTCGATGATCTATTTGCAAAATCTCTATGACCAGTGATAGTAGAACTACAATTATCAAAGAAGCAATGATAATTGCCACTAAAAGTTCTATGAGAGTAAATCCTGCTGTTTTACTATTTTTAGAATAGACACAGAACCAATTCAAGAGAAATTTCAAACGTTTTGCGGTCATATTTATTGAGCCTGATTAAAACAGCAAAAACTATCTACGGATACAACTAAGGTGAAGGTGGTGTTAAGAAGGTTTTATATTGAATTAAAGAGTCTTTGATATCGCTACGGACTATTGGAGTGTACATAACAGCTAAAGGAAACTTTCGCTGATTTCCCTGCTCTGTCGTGAACTTAAGAGAGGCTTGAGTTGTTTGTACACCAGATTGACCTTGAGCTAAGCTTGAATAAACCCTTACTCCCATCTGAAAGGCAACGACCTGCGCTGGAGTCCCAGAACTTATTGCCTGAGTGCGGAATGTTTGTACGTAAAATTCAGGTGTGCCATCACCGTTGATGTCAATGGGACAAGCATTAGACGAGGCAGGGGTAGTACACGTAAATGACGTAGGTGCAGCTACTGCATCAGGTACACCTGTTCCCCCATCAGGGGGTAAATCATTATTAGTGTAATTTCCCCTCTCGATTAATACTCGCACTTGATCGACTTGACGTTGAGCCAGTTGCATTGCCTGTTCAGCTTTTTGATTTTGAACGCGAGTACCTACTGCCAAAAAGATTGGAGGAGTAATTGCCACAACAAGAACAGTAATTACGACGATCGCCATTAGAGATTCTATGATGGTAAATCCCTGTTCGGAGTGGCTTTTGGCAAATAACTTTTGTAACTCAATCAAAGTTTTGAGTTGCCTTAAGCGATATGAGTCTCTTATCCCTAGTAGCATTTTATTCTCCTTTTACTCAACGCTTTAAGAACAAGTGGCAGTAGGATCAATACGATTGCCAGTGGTATCCTTGGCACACCGCAAATTCTTCACATACGAGTCGTCTAAAGATAATTCACGGTAAACTTCACTTCGGGTGGTCCCGGAAATGGCAAAGCGCTGAGCTACAGGACCTGCCGTTTGATATTGTAGAGCGACATCATAACCCCAAAGTCGGTTTGGCGGTTGGTAGTACAAAATATATTCGTTTCCCGTATCAGCGGTTTGACTAGGTTCCCACGCATCTTGGTCATAAGCACCAGTCGCTTGAGTGCTGAATCTTAACTGTATGAAAGCTCCAGACATAAAGAGATTTTGCTGGTCCCAGTTTTCGATCATCCGAGGAAAGTTGTGGAAACCTCCATAAGACTGCCCTGCTCGAGACGGGATAATATTTTGGACGATTGTCGCATTTACACGGGTTTGGGTGGCAGTACTTAAACATTTCTTCCCACTTGTACCGCACTGTCTATCGTAATCCTGGAATCCTAAGTACGTATAAGGGGGATTGCTACTAGATAAGACTAAATATTCTACCGAACTACCACCAGACGTTGTGTACATTGGGTACCCATTGACAGAAACTTTAACGGGAGAGAGGGTATCAAAGGTATTTTCCCGCACCCAATCATTGTTAGTAGATGCTTTATTCGTGCCAAATACTGTGTTGTTAGTTATGGCAAAAGAAGGACGGTTTTGGTTGATATAAGAAGTCCACGTTGTTGAGGCTGCAGTCGTATTATTGCAACCATATTGGTTAGCTATGTTTAAAGCAGGAGGAATCGTTGAAGAAAGAGGATTGGAGCCAGCGTAGATAATACCATCTTCTATACTGCCGTCACAAAAGTTATTTGATAGGATCGTGACAGCATCACCAAGAACCTCAGTAGGACGCCAATAATCTCCTTGTGTTGTAGATGTGGGTACGGTAGCAAATCTATTATCTTTAGTTGATCTGGTATAGAAGTTGCTCCAGTCAGTCGCAAGCTTGCCACCGCTGCCTGTGAACTCCTCTATTAAACTGCTGGTAGTGTTAGTTCCATCAATGCTGTGGAGGTTGAAATCCCCTTGAATATAAACAGGATTGTCAGAAACAAAAGACATCCCTGCAGAGCTGGTACCGCGATTTATGCTAGAGCCATTTTTCAAGCGGAACCCATAAGGACGACGATC
>CAZZVG010000125.1:0-9657 GCA_964657295.1 Iningainema sp.
CCTCGTTAAGTCCCAAGGTGTTATTAATTGATGAAATTGATAAAAGCGATATTGATTTGCCCAATGATTTATTAAATATCTTTGAAGAAGGCGAATTTGAGATTCCTGAATTAGCAAGGATAGCTGATAGATTTTCTGAAATTATTGTACAAACCTATGATAACCAAACTACAACCATTTCAAGAGGACATGTGCAGTGTACAGCGTTTCCCTTCGTGATTCTTACCAGTAATGGGGAACGAGAATTCCCACCCGCCTTCTTGCGGCGTTGCCTAAGATTAGATTTACGAGAACCAACTCCCCAAGAATTGGAAGCGATTGTCAAAGCGCATTTAGGGGATAGTATTATTAAGCAAGCACAGCCGATTATTGAAAAGTTTGTCAATCGACGCAAAAAGGGGGACTTAGCAACAGACCAATTGCTCAACGCGATTTATGTGTTAACTAACACAGCAAATACCTCCGATTTTCTTATGGTAGACTCTCAAGATGAAGAAAAAGACCAGAAAAAGGAAAAGTTAATTGAACGGTTGCTGCAATACTTGAGCAGCACAGAGGAAATATGATTGAGCAGGCGATCGCTATTCTACAACAGGCAGGCTTTGACTTTACTGCCCGCGAGTTAGCGGAAATTATCTGGTTGGCGGTTCACATAGAAAAGCCAGAGGCACCACAGCAATTAACTGTATCAAAGCCAGAGCCACCCAGAACTGAACGATCTCAAACTCAACAAACCTCAGAGTCACCATCTTTACCTCAAGTAAGAGAACCTCGTGCTGAAGTTTATCGTCCCACTTCTGTGCCAAAACCCACAGAGACACCAGAAAGTCGCCAAGCAATTCCTATCAAAGTACCTGCGGCGGTAGCACTGAGAAATGCTCTGGCTTTAGGACGAGCGCTTCGTCCTTTAATGCGGAAAGTTCCATCTCCTACAGAAAATATACTGGATGAGGAAGCGACTGTTTACCGCATTGCAGAAGAGAAAATTTGGGTACCAGTTCTAAAACCTGCTCCAGAAAGATGGTTAGAGTTAGCATTGGTGGTGGAACAAAGTAGTTCAACTGCTATTTGGAAACAGACTATTATTGAACTCCAACGGCTGTTAAAATATCATGGAACCTTTCGGGATATGCGAACTTGGGAATTAAAGGTAACTGAAACAAAAGTACAATTATTCCCTCAAAATAGCACAGGTGCTTATAGTCCAACTCCCCATAGTCCTGAAGTACTAATTGACCCCAAGGGACAGCGTTTAATTTTACTGGTGAGTGATTGTATTTCTCCTGCTTGGCGAAGGAAGTTCATTCATCCAGTGCTAGATCTGTGGGGGCGTAATGGTTTAATGACTATTCTTCAATTACTTCCTCAAAGGCTTTGGGAACGGACAGCCTTGGCTTCAGAAACTCCTGTTCAACTGCGTTCCCTCAACCCTGGAGTTTCCAATTCTAAGTTGATTAAAAAAACTTGCAATGAAGATACATTTGATGAAATTGAAAACGCTGTCCAAGAAGACGGAAACAAAATCCAAAATCATATCTGTGTTCCCGTTGTCACTCTAGAACCCAAACCTTTACTTATATGGGCACGGGTTATAGCGGGTTTAGGGAACGTAGAAACAGCAGGATTTAAATTTTCCTCTGTAAATGGGGTTGAGTTTACAGAAATTCAACAATCTACAGAACAAAATCAATCCCGCCTGAATGTACTAGCGTTAGTGAGTAGATTTCGCGCCACAGCTTCTCCTCCTGCTCGTCGGTTAGCTGGATTAATGGCAGCGGCACCCGTTAGTTTACCTGTAGTACATCTGATTCAGCAAACTCTACTCCCAGAATCAGGACAAATTCATGTGGCTGAGGTGTTTATGAGTGGACTGCTCAAACTTCTACCACCCACGCACCAAGACACTAATCCCGATTATATTGAGTATGAGTTTATTAAGGATAAAGAGGGGGACATAAGGGAGTTACTGCTAGATTCCGTACCAGTTAGTAAAACAACTTTGGTCATTGACAAAGTATCTGAATTTGTCGCTAAACGAGTCGGTTTGTCAGTACGGGAATTTGAAGCGCGGTTGCTTACATATGACAGTAATGACTCTCTAGAAACAAAACTTCGTCCCTTTGCACAGCTAAAGGCTCAAGTTTTACGGCGATTAGGAGGGGATTACGCTCGTTTTGCCGAAGAGCTAGAGGCAATAAATAAAAAAGCCAACCTGCAAACTTTTGAATTTGAAGTAGCTAGCATTGAACTGAAAAAAGTGTTTTTTGGGTTGGGAAAAACAGAATTGACAATCAAGCGTAGTCGTCAGCAAGCACAATATTTTACAGAAGACTTGGGCAATCGAGTTGAGCTAGAAATGGTAGCCATTCCTTCTGGAAGTTTTGTGATGGGATCTCCAGAAGATGAACCTAGGCGCTCAAACTCTGAAAGCCCTCAACATACAGTAACGATTAAATCTTTCTTCCTAGGCAAGTATCCTGTAACTCAAGCACAATGGCAAGCAGTAGCCTCTCTCCCACAAGTTAACCGCGAACTTGACGCTAATCCATCTAGATTTAAAGGAGAAAATCGCCCAGTTGAACAAGTTTCCTGGTATGATGTTACTGAGTTCTGCGATCGCCTGTCTCGATACACTGGTAAACCCTACCGTCTGCCGAGTGAAGCCGAATGGGAATATGCAGCTCGTGCAGGAACTACGACTCCATTTCACTTTGGCGAGACGATTACCTCAGATCTGGCAAACTATAATGCTGACTACACCTACGGTGCTGGTGTTAAAGGGGGTTCTCGTAATGAAACAACACCCGTAGGCAGCTTTGGTGTAGCGAATGCCTTTGGGCTATACGATATGCACGGTCAGGTATGGGAATGGTGTGCTGATCATTGGCATGGTAACTATGAAGGAGCACCGATAGACGGAAGCACATGGCTAAAGGAAAATGATAATGATAATAGCCGACTGCTGCGGGGTGGTTCTTGGTTCTTCAATCCCGATTCCTGCCGATCGGCGTATCGCGTCTACGGCGTTGCGGGCGACTGGGACGGTGACGACGACGGTTTTCGTGTTGCGTGTTCTGCCGTGTAAACTCATACCAATTCTGTATGAAGATGCGCCAAACTACGTCAAACTTATAGATGGGTGCATTGAGTAATTTTGTTATGAGTCGTCCATTCCAAATCGAGATTTCAGAAAGCCTTGAAGAATTGGAGAAAGCTCTCAGACATGTCACAGAGGCAAGCAGCAAAGAAAGATTGCAAATGCTCTATTGGCTCAAGAGTGGTCAAGTCAGCAGCAGGCGATCGCTGGCAGAACGTTTAGGGCGTGATGAAGCAACCATAACTCGTTGGGTGAGAAAGTATAAAGATGAAGGACGAAGGGGCTTGCTTGAAGTAAAACATGCACCAGGGAAAGTTCCGAGCATCAGTGGTTCAGACTTAGAACGCTTGAAACAGCAGTTGCAGGAACCATCTGGGTTTCAAAGCTATGGTCAAATTCAACAATGGCTCAAGAGCGAATTAGGACTTTCACTAGCCTACAAAACAGTGTATGAAATTGTTCGCAAGCGTTTGGGTGCAAAGTTGAAAGTGCCTCGTCCTCAAAGTACCAAACAACACCCAGAAAGCCTATCTCACTTAAAAAAAAATTCCTCTAGCATTCAAATTCTTACAGGAGGAATTTGGAGAGGGTAAACGATTGAGGTACTTGTGCCAGGATGAAACACGTTTAGGATTAAAGACAATTGCAGGACGTTTAATCACGGCGAAAGGAGTTAAACCCGTGGGTTTAAGCCAATGGCAACGTGAAAATTTTTATTTATACGGAGTCGTAGAACCCCTAACTGGATACAGCTTTTTCTATGAGTTCCCCTACCTCAATGGTGATTGTTTTCAACACTTTTTGGAGTTGCTCTCTACTGACCTTGGTGATGACATTGCGGTTATCCAGTTCGACCAAGGGTCTTTTCACAAAGCGAAAGCTCTCGATTATCCAGATAACATTATCCCTATTTTTCAACCTCCTCACTCTCCTGAACTTAACCCAATTGAGCGGTTTTGGGAATTTCTCAAATCTAAACTCCAATGGGAAAATTGTAAAACCCTCACACAACTACAGAAAAAGTTAACTGATGTCCTTAAAGCAATTACACCTGAGATGATTGCCTCTCTCACTTCTTACGACTTTATTCTTGAAGCTTTATTTAGCGCAGCTTCATAAAGAAATGGTATCAGTATCCCTTTATACTTTCTTTCTTTCTTTCTTTTGCTCTTTACCCTAGCATTCAGCGGCGATACCTAATCCCTTCCATGTAAATTTACTGAGTTAGAGTCTTTAACGCTAAGTTAGGTGATCGCTGAATGGCCAGAGAACTATGCCCATAACAAACATTAAAACAAACGCAATAACAACTATTAAAGGATCAGGTAACAATTTTCCTATCCACATCCAAACTACTACGCCAAGGAATGGATACGCTAAACTACAGATCATGCCTATTATATTCGTGACACGTTGTCCAATCGGATTCGGAAAAGTTTTTAGATAAGATTTATAGTTATCTAGCCCACGGTGTAAGGTACGCTCATCATGATGAATTGCTCGAAGAGCAGCAATCACACCCAGTAATGTAGTAAAAGATGATCCAACACCCACCGCAATCATCGCCTGACGTATTGTTATTAATGTCGAAATAAAATCGGAGTTTGAAACACATAATGAAGTGGCTTCAGCACTCAGAGAAAAGACGTAGGCAATAAATAATAGCCCCTGTAAAGTAATCATCCACATTATTCTCTGATTGACAAGGTTGTCTTCGTGTTCAATCTTGGCTCGAATACGATCATAAAGAAGTTCAACCGCTCGTTGTTTCAGATCAAATTCCATTTCCTTAGAAAGTCCTAAATTATTTACGAAACGGGCTTTTTCAATTATGGCTCCGCTTAGGTTAGTATCCTTCAGACCAGCATCGCCTGGTTGACTGACAAAAGTGGAGAGAAGGGGAGGCGTAGCCCTTTATTCAAGGGCATTCCACATCGTACTGTAATAAGTAACCACACCTAACATTACGGCAAAACAATGGCAAAAACCTCCCTTGTTTATAATGAACTGCTTAAACTGTTGGGTCAATCGAAACATTGGGCAGATATTCGGCACTTGCATACATTGAGAGTGGTTAATGAGTTGGCGTAGATCTGCACCAGTATTTCCTTGTAAGGTTTACCCACGAAGATTTTAACAAAGTCATGCAGCTCATAGAGCCTTGCACCAGCAAACTCACAAGCCACTTCAGTTGTCAGGTTCCACGCGCTCTTTAGAGTTATAGCTTCACTATCAAGGACAGTTCCGTCATGATCAAAAAGTACCACCTGATGATGCCGTTCCGGTTTCATCTCAATTGGTCCCCTCACTGTAATTCTTAAGTGTAGTCAATATTCCATGGGTCTGAAGAACGAGCATTGCTTGGTAGCATTCATCATCGACTACCTCTTGGATCTCGCAATTCTCTAATCCCATAATCTGACTGAACACCGCACCCTCTCGAATCGCTGTAACTACACTTAGAGTATCCTTGGCATCATAGGGCTTTCCTCCCTCGCTCACCCCCTCTCTTACTGCAAGGAGCCACGCCACAATGGGAAGTATAAGACGCTTCATGCTGACCTTTCGGCTATAAGCATCATGAAGTATCGGCAGTATATGATTGCGTACTTTCTTCGATGTTTGTGGAGAAATTCTCTCAATAGAATCAGGAAGAGCCGAATTACTCAGCCTTAGTAACACAGCAGCCATATATTGTTCACACGTCTGGCGAGGCACTGGCGTTGCTGCCGCGATGTCGCTTATCATCAGCCGAATAAACAACCGGAATTCCGGTAGGTTGAGTGCCTCATGTACATACTCTATACCTGCTCTTACAGCTAAACAGGCTATGAAGCAGTGTACTGCATTCAAGAATCGATACTTCAGACACATATAGGGAGTGATATCTTTCGTCATAATCACCCCCGTATCTTCCCACTGGGGCCTATCACCTCTAAAGTTGTCCTCCACGACAAACTGCCAAAATGGCTCTGTTACAATGGGTGCGCGATCCCTGACCTGTAGCAGTCGGCAGGGGTAGTTATGGTGGGATTCATGCTCTTGAGGCACAATCCTGTCTGCCACCGTATTAGAGAACGTCGCGTTATGACTGATGTATGCGGCAAGCTCAGGATTAATCATCTCAGCATAGGTTAGCACTGTTCTTCGTAGCGTCTCCCCGTTTCTTGGAAGGTTGTCGCAAGAAACTGTGGTGAACGGAACCACTCCTCGATCACGTCTAAGGCGCAGCGCCTCTACTATAAAGCCAACTACAGTTGTTGGAGTGGAAGGACGGCACATATCATGTGCGATCTCCTCATTCGCTGTGTCGAGATTAAAACTCTCATTAAGATAGTAGCCTTCTTGAGTAACGGTAAGAGTCACGAGGTGCACAGAGGGAGACGTGAGCAAATCAAGCACATAGTCGCGATCCTCCCTACCATCAACGATTTGGCTTATAGAACCTATAACTTCCGCCGAATCACGATTTAGTGTCCAACTAGAGCATTTGATCAAAGTGTAAAGGAATCCCTGTGGTTCCAATGCGTTAATGGCGCGTCGGCTCTTGAGGCTAACCCCACAGATCCCCCATCTTTGCTCTTGCGACCCCCTCTGCGCCAGATATTTATGTATTATGGGTGCGAGATGCCCCCTAAAAAAACGTCCAGGCCCGAAGTGGACGATACCGATACTAAGCGCCCTCCTGTTGTAAAGAGACTGTTGCCTCCACAAATCAGTTAAGGAAGTAAGCACGTGTAATCATATCTTCTTGGTCAGAACAAAAATCAGAAATTTGATTATGGTTTTCCAATCGCTAAAATAGGAGTACTTTTTAGTATAGCAACAGGCGCTGCGATCGCCTTAGTTATCGATGTTTTTAATACCCATGACATTAGACATCTTCGAAAATACTCAAATTGTTTGCCGAAGCGACTTTTAGCCTGCGCTCGCGTAGGATGGAGAGTGGAAGGAAACTGGATTAACTCCTCAAATGTAAAATTTAATACTTAAGTTCAGAAGGACACTTACCCATTGGTCTACTCTATTGTCGGTCGAGGATTGTTGGTCAGGGGTGGGTGGGTGAGGGTGTTTGGATAGGGTCTCTTCTCTCGCATCGAGACTTGTAAAGTGTAGCATCTAGTGCGATTCGTTGGCTACAAACAAATCCCAGTAAGGGTTTTGGAGGATTAGCCGCTTGGAACAAGGGAAAAAAAACCACAACCAAGACAACTATACAATCATATAGGTGAGGTAACAAAGCCAAGCCCTATCCCGCAGGTGCAGCGGTGACAGCGTATCCCCCAGCCCCGAGACTAGTTATCAAAGAGTTGAAGCGGGGATCAAAGGAGGTAATTCGGAACCGAACCGAAAATCCCTTCAAGCAGAAGTTCATGGGTACGAATAGGAAGATGTGACCGAACCATCGTTTATGTTACCAAGTAGCGTGAGATCGCCTCTCCGCTCACCATTCTCGTAAAAAGCGATCATGCAGCCATTGTTGTCATGCTGTGTCACACGGTAGTTATACTTACCACTACGTTTAACGGCAGCAGCCATCAAATGCGCTCCCAATGTCGGCTTACCATTGATGATGTGAATCCCACACATACTCGCAATTGTGGGGAATCCTAACTCTAAACCCGCTAGCACCTTGACTCCACATTGGGATGATATTTAGTGCTTGTGAATACTCAGAAAGCTTAGGATTTCAACCACATAGAGACGCATCCGATGTAATGCTACAATTAGGTACACCGTACCGTGGTAACAATTTTTGTATCCCCTCAATAATTTGGGGTAGGCAATTATTCTGGCTGCCACGACCAACCGAAGGGATTAAGAGAAGATTTCTCGAGAATAATAGTCGCGAGAGAGGGGATGATTCCAGTCTCAGAAATGCGGTCGCGCACATACTCAAAAAAGCTGATTCCCAATTTACGAGTAGTAGCGACAAGAGACATAAAAGTATCCCAAGCTTTAGTACCCTCAGTAGTCTGAGTGGCATAACTAATATTACGTCGCTGCACCATAGTTCTAGCAGCTAATTCAGCAGGATTGTTATGCAGGGGTAATTCCGGATGCTCTAAAACTAGAAGCAACTCCGAAGCTTTGGCAGTAGTTAATCGTTTTCGTTCATCCAACTGTTCGTAACCACTTTTTGTATCGAACAGTTTCCAGAAATTAGACTTTAGTTCCCGTGCGAGTTCTGCACTTGGAGAATCTCTATAAGCTAGTAGCGATCGGTAGTAATCCCAAAATTCGTCTAAGAATTCATCTAAAAGTTCTTGATGACAAGCAACCACAGGACTCAACTTTTTGTAGTGTCTTCCTTCATGTACCCAACACAAAGCCAAATCATCAGTGATTAACTTGAACTGAGGCGCGTCATCACATACGAGAGTATGCACCACTGGCCAATCGATTTGCTGATGAGAAAAAGCGATAGCGGCGGCTTCAAAAATACGAGTACGTTGTTGAGAGCCTAATTTGGGTAAGTATGTATCAAGTAGGGCATCAAACTGTGTGGAGCTAAATACAGTTTCTTGGGGTAATAATTTGAGAGCATTCTTCCATTTAATCGGTAGTTGGAAGTTCTCCAGCAATTCATAGGTCAGTGGACTGAGGATAAACTCAAGTAATCGTCCATTTTGTAATCCTTTGACCACAGTGAGTCTATCTTTGTTGGGGGTTGTAAAGTAGACTGTATATAAAGGGTTGCAGATGACATTGGTGGTGTAGTTGACTCCTCTAACACGGGCACCAGTTTGGTCGAAGTGCTGCCAAGGACTGCTCGCTAGTCCCTCCAAATATACTTCAGTTGTCTCAGCTTCAAAACAAGGGTGATTTTTAATCAACAGGTTGGACAAATGACCCGCCGACATTGAGACGCCAATATCCTCTAAAAATTCCAACAGTTTACCTTGGGTCATGTTGCCCCCGTAGTATAAGGTTATGACTAGGGCTTTTACTCCCGGACCAAATTCGCCCTCGTAACCTAATGGCAGTTCTGCTAAGTACGTTTTTCCCTCGGATGGTGAGTAGTATTTCTGTTTGCAGAAAAGTACGTTATCAGTTGTGAGTTTGATGTCTTGAACGATTACTTCTTCATACCCCTTAAACTGCGCGTCTGCTGGCAGTAATTTTCTGGGATACTCTAGTATTTCTTCTCGGTTTATTTTGATGCTTTCATTTTTGCTGCTCTTGGTGTGCTTTTTTGGGGTTTGTCGTTCTTTCTCTGATGAGTGGTTGCCGAGTTCGCCTTTGTTGTTTTTAGCTTTTATTACTGGCTTCCCTTGTTCTCCCTGAAGGCGGTTGTTTTCATCCCGTAATCTTTGATTTTCTGACTCCAGCCCTTTGATTTTTGAATTTAATTCCTCTACGAGGTTCAATAATATCTCTACAGTACGACGCACCGACTCATCTGCAATTCCTGAGGGGTCGATGGTTTGCAGCAGATCGGATCCTGAGGAGTCATTCGGTGATTTTTGCGTCATGTGCCTTATTTTATAACGTTTTGTGCACCTTGCTCACCTTTTGATTTTTTTTCTGCTACCCCGGATTATTGAGCCGATACAATT
>CAZZVG010000126.1:0-9635 GCA_964657295.1 Iningainema sp.
GATGCTGTTTGAGCCTGATCATATTTATTTCGCTCAAAACTTTAATAATCTAGCGAACGTATATCATAATCAGGGACGCTACGACGAGGCAGAACAGCTATACATGCGCTCCTTGGAGATTCGAGAGCAGCAGTTAAGTCCCGACCATCCCGATCTGGCACTAGGTATTGAGTGTCTGGCAGCATTCTACAAAACTCAGGGACGCTACGACCAGGCAGAACAGTTATATATGCGCTCCTTGAAAATTCAGGAGCAGCAGTTGGGTGCTAACCATCCCAATGTGGCACAGAGTCTCAATGGTCTAGCAAATGTATACACTGATCAAGAGCGCTATGCTGAAGCTGAATCGATGTACAAGCGAGCGCTGCAAATTCGGGAGCAGCAGTTGGGAGCCAATCATCCCGATGTTGCTGCCATCCTTAACAATCTGGCAGTACTCTACAGAATCCAGAAGCGCTACTCTGAAGCAGAGCCATTACAGGTACGTTCTGTACAGATTTGGAAGCAAAAAGTTGGCAGCAGTCACCCTGAATTCGCCACTAGTCTCAGTAATTTGGCAGGATTATACTTATCTCAGAGATACAATGCAGAGGCAGAACAGTTGCTGCTGCAAGTACTCCACATTGACGAACAGAATTTAGGAGTCAACCATCCCGATGTAGCTATCGATTACCACCATTTAGCAGTACTCTATAATCGCCAGGGACACTATACCGAAGCAGAATGGTTCCTTCGACGGGCGCTAATCATTCTGGAACAAAAGTTAGGAAAAAACCATCCCCGTACAAATAAGATGCGGCGGGATCTAGCTGATCTGTTATGGGAACGCTCTTTTATGCCGAGGGCAGTTATATGTGCAATATTAGTGTTCGTCAAACGGCTATTGGTTCCATCACTATGGAAACAGCATTCCCCTATGCCAAAGGTGCTTCTACGTGCAGTATCAGTAGTTGTCATAGTGCAACAGTTGTTACTGTTGGTGGTGCTGTACTTGCTGTACTTGCTGTTATTAGCTATGGCTGGGATGCGGTGGGTTTTGTGTCGGGTAAGGGGATATGAGATCAAACTGAATCCTGATGATGCCAAAGTTTATTTTAACCAAGGGAGCGCTCATGCTGACTTAGGTAACTATCAAGGAGCGATTGCAGACTACACACGCGCCATTCAACTTAATCCCAATGACGCTGGCGCTTACTACAACCGAGGCAATGCTCGTTTTAAACTGGGCGACAATCAGCAGGCAATTGAAGATTTCAATCGCGCCATCCAAGTCAACCCTAATGATGCCGTAGCTAACCTAGCTTACTTAGCTTACACCAACAGAGGTGCCGCTCGTTCTAAATTGGGCGACCATCAAGGAGCGATTGAAGATTGCACACACGCTATCCAACTCAAGCCCAATCCTGCTCTAGCCTACTACACTCGTGGCAATGCTCGTTCTGGATTGGGCGATGAGCAAGGGGCAATTGAAGATTACACACGCGCCATTCAACTCAATCCCAATGACGCTGGAGCCTACTACAATAGAGGTGCTGCTTGCTTCAAACTAGGATACTATCAGCAGGTAATTGAGGACTATAATCGTGCGATCCAACTCAACCCTAAGGACGCTGAAGCCTATTTCAGGCGAGCTAGTGCTCATTTTGCATTAAATGACTATCAGCAGGCAATTAAAAACTTCAATCAAGTTATTCAACTTAACCCCAAGGACGCTGGAGCCTATTATCTGCGAGGTGTTTCTCGTTTGGCATTAGGCAACCACCAGCAGGCGACGGAAGATCTCAATCGCGCTATTCAAATCGATCCAGGTTTCGCCTTAGCTTACAGCCAGAGGGCAAGTATTCGTACTCAGTTAGGCAACCAGCAAGGGGCTATTGAGGATCTTACCTGTGTTATTCAACTTGAGCCTAACAATGCCGAAGCCTACAGAAACCGAGCGACTGCTCGTGCTCGGTTAGGCAATCAGCAAGGAGCTATTGAAGACTATACTCGTATCATCCAACTCATTCCCGACAATGCATATGCCTACTACTACCGAGGGCTTGATCGTTCTACACTGGGCGATCGCTCAGGCGCGATTACTGATTTTCTCAAAGCAGCAGAACTCTTGCTAGCACAAGGTGATACGGCAAGCTACCAACAAATTATGAACATGGTTAGACAGCTTCAATAACTGCGGCGTAGACAATCCCATTAGAGTCGTCTGGGCAAGTCCCTGGCGATTTTAGTAGATCAGCCATAGTGAAATTAAATTCAAGTTAGAAAATGAAATTTACTCAATTAAATCAACCCCAGTATTTTCAAACAGTGGTAAAGATTAAACGGTAAAAGTAAAATCACCACCATCGCTCACGCCTACTTGTTATAAACAACAAGTAGGTAGTTTTTTATGAACAACCGTAATTAACCAAAATGGCGCCAGAAAAACTGAAACTACCTTTATCAGTCTTAAACCCCAGAACAGTACCCTGTACGCAACTGCTCAAATAGCAGCTTTACTTGTCAGTAAAAATGTAGTAGGAATCTGCTTCTGTGACAGTCGTGAAATGGTCAAAACCCTAACCCAAACAATCCGTCAAATATTAACCGAAAATGGGTTATCTGACCTCAAAAATAGTATTTCTGCATTTTACGCAAATCTGAAAAACAACCAAAGGAGAAAAATTATTGCAGATATCAAATCTGGTGAAATCAAATTTATCGTGTCAACGTCAGATCTCGAAGCAGGTCTAGACCTAGGCTGTATAGATGCCGTCCTGATTTGCAAGTATCCTGGCAGTATCTTATCCTTTCGCCAAAGGGCAGGGCGTGCTGGTAGGAAGGAAGAAGGGTTAGTAGTATTTGTACCATGCAGGCAATCACTCTTGGACTCGTACTACTCTAAACATCCTGAACGGCTGCTGACGGACCCGCCGGAGGTGATCAATTTCAATCCCAATTTTGAAAATTTACTCGCATGTCATATCCTGGCCAGCTGCAAGGAATCACGCCCAACAATCAACCAAATAGCTAAACATTTTGGGCAAGGGGGAGTTGCGATCGCAAACCAACTCCTTCAGGAAAACAAGCTCGTGTACAGCTTTAACAGCAAGCTAGCGTGCGCCCGCCATCTAGGTTACGTACACGGCGATATCAAGATTAGGGGGAGCCGGAACAACAATATTAACTACATAAATACCTCAACTGGGGAAGAATTTGAACAAAGTGCGGTCAACACTGCCTTAAGAGAGGTATATCCTGATGCAATTTATACAGCCCAAGATTTTGATGGCAACCCTGTTTGGTATAGATCATCAGAGTTAAAAATCAAGGAAGGGCAAGCTTTCCTCAAGCCTATCGGACAAACAAACCTATTTACCCGCCCTCAAGGAGTAATTAGATTTGAGGAAGTTAAAACTACTGGCGAAGAAAAGTCAATCAAACTACCAAGGGGAGTCATAAAACTTACTCCTAAAATATGTGAAATTTCTGAGTCAGTATCCGGATACAGGTTATACAACCGGGAGTCAAGATGGACTTGTCCGAATCGAGATTGCAGAAACCACAATCAATCTCTAGCAATAAAACTACAAAACTGTCCCAGATGCAACAGCCAACTCACAGAAAGAGACATAATCCAGCTAGTAGAAGAAGTATCATACAAAGAAGCTTTATCTATTAGCTATTCTACCAGTTGTCTGGGAGTAGAAGTAGATATGCAAGCAAAAACCTTCTTCAATTTTAAAGTAGACAAAATTAGAGCTATCCTAAAGAGTCAAAAGTACATATCTCCAGAAGAAAGGGAGTTATTTGAATACAAAGAAACTGACATTTGTCTCCACAGTTTAGCCCATCACCTTATGCTAGCATTACCGCTAGTTGAGCATGGTTCCAGCAGTAAAGATATCGACTTTATGCTCCATGAAGAACCAACTCTACCTAACTTAATCGGCTACTTCTTCGACACAGTTGAGGGAGGAACCGGAATGTGCGATACGCTATTTCAATATCTTGAAAAAGCCGTGTCCAGGGCAAGATTCCTAGTAGAAAGCTGTCCATGTAAGCACGGATGTTCCAATTGTACTGTTATGTCCAGATGCCCAGATGACAATACAGCAATCTCCAAAGAAGTTGGATTATCTATACTCCAAGATTTAATCCAGCAACAAGTACAAACTCTCTAAAAAATAGTCTTGTCCTATTAGTAGGGCAGGACTATTTATGATAAATATAATGCACAAAAGATAAATAAAACCACTACTACTAACTAACGCTAACTACAACCAAAATACTTTTGGTTAGTGTTATGTACATAGAATTAGTTCTTGATTGCGAACAATCACCTCAACAATTCCAAATTGTTCATGCCCCAACATATTTATTTTTAGATATAAATTATCAGTTAGGTGATTATATCCCCATATCAGATATACATCTAATAGTTAATCATGCAGTAAATTTAGGATATCAAGTTAAAATATGCCCTAATTTCAACAAAGAGAACATCCAATATCCCCTACCTGCTATCAGCGATGAACTAGCTGATTTAATGATTCATTATCCATCTGACTTAAAAATGCGCACTAATGGGATGATATTTGAACAGCGCGCATATCTAATGTCTAAAGTCCACCATGAGGTGTGTCAGGATACCGAATCAAAAACCCTCCTCAAAGAAGCTGAATATTGGCTGGTAAATTATGCCCGTGAAGTCATATCAAAAGAGTGTAACTACCTGCCAGACATCCTTACTAAATTTGATGATCCAGTTGTTAGGACAATGGCAATAGATCGTATCATGATTTGGCAACCCAACTGGAAAAAGACTATCTGCCAGCATGCAGGAAGCAAATTTGAAGCAGGTAATAATGAATTTGAGGTCATCAGCTACTATCGCAACCAAGACAAAAAAGGAAGGGAAGGAGTAATGGTGCTGTGCAGGGTAACAAAAACCATGAATAACTACCCCGAATTTTCCACATTCCCCCTCAACAGCAATTGCACCCTTGGAACTTATCAAGTCGAAAATGCCCTTAATCAACGATTAGCTTAAAACATAGGGCAAGTAGTTATAACTGCTTGCCCCAACATACAGTTAACCACTACAAAAAGCTGATGCATTTAGTGACCGAAGTTAACTAGTAAAAATCGAATGAAATCATGCACACCCAGGCACGTAAAATCATCTCGTCCCTGGAAACACTACCCGATATGTGGAGGGTTATACCTACCTTCGGCAAGCGACCCCTGGGGGGAAAAGAATGGCAGCATAAAACTTACTCCCCCAAACAGTTACAAGCCGAACTCATTCGTACTAGATGCAAAATTTGGTCGGGCAAAAGGTACACACATGCCACCGGAGTTGCTATTGTCTGCGGCAATAACCAACCCCAAGGACACATCATCGCTATCGACTGCGACGGGCCACGCGCTTGGGGTCAAATCCTGATCCTCAATAAAAAACTGGAAGAGGATGAGATCGAAAAAATTTCTCCCCAAAAGTTATACGAAAGCGCACTCACATACCTCCCACCGACAGTCGCCTTCACTTCTGGAGGTGAATACAAACGCCAGCTTCTATACCTAATCTCTGGAAAATTATCAATCACCTCCAGCAAAATCTCAAACCTGGAGTTCAGAGGCAAAAATCATGCCTCAGTTCTACCTCCTTCCTACCACCCAGAAGGAAGATACTACCAGTGGGTTTCCGGTTGCAGTCCTCAAGAAAAGCAAGTTGCGATCGCACCAGATTGGGTAATAGCCAAAATGTTACTAAAGCAGGAGAAAGAAAGAGTAATTCACCTTCCGCCGAGTTCTCTCCAAGAAAAATCCAGCTGCAGACATGAGGTAGACAGATACGTCAACTTATACCCAGACGTTGAAACCAATATTCAAGCTGCACTCACATTCTTAGAAGTTATCCATCCCCGGTTCGCTTCGGACTATACAACTTGGATTCAAGTTGGAATGGCACTTAAATCAGTCAGCCCTACCTTACTTGACGCCTGGGACAGATGGAGTCAGCTATCATCCAAATACAAACCAGGGGAGTGTGCCTACAAATGGCAGTCTTTCCGCAGAACAGGTATTACCATTCGTACTCTCATAAAATTTGCCAACCTCTCATGAACAGTCAAGAACAAGAAAGTGTAACTAACTCTAAAGCTAGTTACAGTAATGATTTTCATTCTAGTAACAGTGATAACGTGGAAGATGATGATGATGAAATTAATGATCCGGACAATATTAACAACCTTCCAAATTCCAAAATTTATCTAATAACCATACTCATTCATCCAGACGAGGAACAAGCCATCCTATCAATTGGTATCAGGAACGCACTACCCATCATCAAAACTATCAACTATCAGGAAATAACTTCACAACCAGCCATTAAGGACTGCATCCAGGAGTTGGAAGAAATATTGCCCAAAATCCTGGATGCTGCCGAAGAAGGAAGAAATAGTACCAATAATTCTCAGAGAGAAAGACAAATACAAAAGCGAGAATTACCTAAACATTCTCAAGAAGCTGAATCTAACGAAAAACAACTTTCACTGTTTTAATCACCATGAACTATATCGTCATTATCGAGTCACAGCAAGTTCCTATACCAGAGGAAACAGCAATCAGCGATGAAAAGCTAAGACTAGCAATCAGTACCTATTTCCCAGAGTACGCCAATGCTGAAATCACAAGACAAAATAAAGGAGATACAACCGAGATAAGGCTAGTTAAACGCGCCGGAACCAAGGGCAATTGCATCACCGAACTCACATTAGCACCCGAACAAATTAACCCAGCATTTGAATTAGCCTGGAAATTAAAACTTCTAGAAATTAAGAACCAATTAACTCTGGAAGTTTTGATTGACGTGCAGGGCAAAATAAACCAAACAATCAAAATAGGGGAAAGCTGGGAAACATATACAGATAAGGTTTCTAAGTCTCTCAGACAACAACCCCCTGCACCCAGCAATTGTCCCGTATTATAGTCCAGTAATGCCGCTATATAGTAGCGGCAACCCTCAAAATTATGATATCACTAGAACTATTTAAAATACCCATTACCTGCAAAGAAACAATCACCTATCTAAAAAACCTCTCTCAAAAAGCAAGTTTACTCGGCTTATATCAAAAACTATTTCCAGAACACTGGAATGAATCAACAATACCTCTAAACAAAAAAACACATCTTGATTGCATATATTCAGACAGGGAGATTGAATTTATTCAGCTAGTGAATTCAAACTTGTTTCCCGTCGAATTTATTGATGAAATACAAGCATACAGCGAGTATGAAAATATCACTATAATACCACAAAGACTTGAATGGTGGAATGATGATTTTGAAGATTTAGAGACAAGCGAAAAGTTCTTACTTTCGGTTATGGGGAATGGGTATAGCTTCGAGTATTGGGAAGAAAAATTTGGTTTAGAACCTGATTATGTAGCATGCACGGAAGATATGGATTTTCAAAAGCTTATGATAATTTGTAACAATTTAAAGTTACCAATCAAATATTTAGTACCTAGCCTCAGTATTCTCGACTATTCAACAGGGAATATTTGGTTAGATACAACCTATGAAGCTGGATATTGGTGGGAGTGGACTGAAGAAAATATTATATTACTAGCAGATAAATGGCAAGAAGCTACTACCATGCTAGAGCAATTTCAAGAGTTATCAGCCTGGATAGAAGCATCAGTAACTAATAGAAAAAAAATCGTAGATATCTGGAATAAAGCCGCCACATGAATAAAGAAATAAACGCCGAAACCATATTATCAAACATTCCAGAACAGGAAATTTTAGGACATTTAATCATTTTGCGAGGACAGTTTGTACTAGTAGAAAAAGAGGGTAATAAAACACAGCATAAGTTTCTATCACCCGAAGCAGTAGAAAAGGCATTTACAACTAAAACTGTAGGTTCTGGATGGCTATCTCCCAATACGCTGTGGTGGGAGAAAACACCTGATGGAGAGGGTATTATTCAATTTTACCCGCCCCAAAAATACTCAATCATACTGCATACCCAAGATGATAGTAAAACAATAACTGTTCCCATGCCAGCATTTATATTCGCTGGGTGCAACAGCAGCTACTACCTATGGGCAATTAAAGGAAAAACCTTTAAGCAGGATTGTCAATTATACAAGGCACCCTTACCAAATATTTGGGATGACCCGTACAAAATCTGCTTCGGTAGAAATATTCCACCAACTTGCAATTCCAACTCCATCAATAAAGTTTGGGAATTGTTCTGGAACAGTCCTTTCAATCTAGACTTTAGCCAAAATAAATCAAAATCACATCCCCACAATGTCTGCAACCTGTTGACTGATCTACAAGGCCGTAAATCCTTTCCAGTTAAAGAGTTAGTAGGTTGCACTTACCAAAAAACCAAAACCCTTAACGACATACCCAACTATCTATTCTAACATGAATACCCTCTTCATCAGTTACAACTACGCCACCAGTCACAACCTTCCTCCCTACAGCCAAAAGCTTCAGGAATACTGGCTTGCAGCTGATGGAGTATATGCGCGATCGCACCGCCCAGAACTAGAAATCTGCCGGAAAATTGCCCATACCCAGATACCAGGATTGACACAAATACAACCCTATTTCAAATTAAACGTGCCAAAAGTGCCAGCAAATATCATTGCAGGTATCATCAGTGCTGCACGGATTAATCCCCATCAGGAAATCCTCTTTTACCTGGGGGTTGAGAATAACATCTGGTGGTATCATACTCCAGCACAGGAAGCATCCTCAACCCATGTGCGATCGCTAGAAAATACAAACTTCAAATACAGCCAAGCATTGGTTGAGATACACAGCCACGGGTGTATGAAAGCAACCCCCTCATACCAAGACAACCGAGAAGAGTCAGGAAAGTTCCGCATATTCGGAATTATCGGGACAGTTAATACGACCCCCACCATATACACCCGCTTGGGAGTATACAACCACTTCTTTGATATCAGCCCTGATTGGATTTTTGAACCATGATACAAATCGGTACAGAGATATCCTTACCCGTTCTCCCCCATCCTCACCGTAAAGTAGATTTTATCTTAGTTGGGGCTGGCGGTACGGGAGGATACCTCGCAGAAGATGTTTGCCGCCTCATACTACAGTTACAGCAGGCTGATAAAAAGGCTAATCTCGCCATCATCGACGGAGATAGTGTCGAAACTAAAAATATCGCACGCCAAAATTACCAGTCATCGGAGATAAGTTTGCCCAAAGCACAGTGTCTAGCCACAAGATGTAGTGCCAAATATGGGCTAGAAGTAACAGCAATTTCCGATTGGTTCTCCCCCAACCATGTAGAAAAATACAGGTGGAATACCCTCACGGTTATCATCGGCTGCGTGGACAATGCCGCCGCCAGGACGCAAATTCACTCGTGTCTGGAAAATAACAACAGCGGCGGACAAGCTGACTTATTCTGGCTGGACTGCGGAAACACAAGCACTTCCGGACAGGTTCTATTAGGAAGTCTCACTAACTTCAATATTATAACCGCCTCTAGTAAAGCAGACAATCCCTCATTCTGGAAACATCTACCATCCCCAGCGCTGGTGCATCCCGAACTGCTCATTCCAAAGCCTGAAGAACTCAGCAGCAATAACCTCTCATGTGCG
>CAZZVG010000127.1:0-9602 GCA_964657295.1 Iningainema sp.
CCACGTAGCAACATCCGTTTAGAATCCCGGTCTTTTTAAAGCCGGGAGAAGTCAAATACCTTATTTTTATTTTCTTTTTTGTTTAAGTCCCGTTAATTGATGCTTTTTAGTGCTTCTACCAATTGCTCAATCTGCGCCAATTCATGAGTTGCCATCACCGAAATCCGAATTCGACTTGTCGGAACGGTAGGGGGACGAATTGCCGGAGCAAAAATGCCAGCAGATTTTAGTTGCTGGTAAGCTTTGAGGGCATCGGCTGCACAAGGCAATTCAAAGCAGAGAATGGATGATTTTGAAGGTAGTAATTTGAGGTTAGGGAGTTGTTGGAATAACTCTTTTAGGTAATTTACATTTCGCCACAATTGAATGCGGCATTCTGGTTCAAGTTGTACGATGTTAATTGCCGCTAAAGCTGCGGCTGTGTCAGCAGGTGAAAGTGCTGTGGTGTAAATCCAACTAGGGGCACGATTTCGCAAAAAGTCCACCAAAGTTGCACTGCCGGCGACATATCCCCCCAAACTACCCAAAGCTTTACTCAAAGTGCCAATTTGAATTAATTGCCGAACGGTACATTCAAAATGTTCCACACATCCCGCACCAGTTTCTCCCATGACTCCGGTAGCATGAGCTTCATCCACGAGCAACATACAGCTAAATTCTTCAGCAACTTCCACAAGAGCTGGTAATGGACACAAATCGCCATCCATACTGAAGACGCTATCGGTGATAATCAAACAGCGTCGATAGTTTTGCCGTTGCTGACGCAACTGATTTGTTAAAGTTGTTACGTCACAGTGAGGGTATTCCATCACAGTTGCACCACTAAGGATTGCGCCATTTTTCAAACTGGAGTGATTGTACCGATCCGATAAAATTAAATCGCGTTTGCCAACTAAGGCGGCGATCGCACCAATATTTGCTAGGTAGCCGGAGCTGAAGACGACGGCATCTTCTGTTTGTTTGAGGGATGCGATCGCTTTCTCCAAATCCCGATGTAATTCCCGTTGTCCGCTAAGTAATCGAGAACCAGTACTACCCGTACCGTATTCTTTGATGGCAGCAGTTGCCGCAGCAATCAAACGCTGATCTCCTGCCAGTCCTAAATAATCATTACTAGCAAAATTAATCACTTTTACTCCTTCTAAACGCACCGTAGCACCAGGAGGACCTTGGATTGAAAGTACTGAACGATACCAATCAGCACGGTGAATCGTCGCCAGAGATTCTTCTATCCAAGCATAGGGATTTGTTGGCATAATTCAGTAAAGTGATAATTACTTACTTTAGCTTTGACAGGAGTGAGAAGTCTTGTTCTAGTATAAGCAAAACATAACATTCAATGGTTGTAGCATTTTCTTCTATGAGCTACATTAATGCTGTACTTCAGATAACACGTAATAAAATGTCAAAATATGCAAGCATAAATTATCGAAATGTCTGACAAGAGTATAGGGACGAGCAGAGGCAATCAATGAAATACGATTATTTAAGTTCTGATGAGGTTCTATTGCAAAGGTTTTTGGATGTTAGCGCTCGAATTCACGGGTTACGAGCCTGTGCTGAACTCCAAAAATCATTGCATCGCCAAACAATCCTAGATCATCTGGTTGAGGCTGAACAGCTTATTAACGAGGCTTATGAAAAATTACATTACTGCGTTCACCCAGACAAAAATGCTTATTTAGAAATTCTCAGAAAACTACTAGCTGAATCTCTTCAAGAGCATATTGCCATCCCTAAAATTGTGGACAACAACTAACCGTACAGGCATGGCAACCACGTCATGCCTTTATGATAAAATCATGTCCGGTTAAATACTTATAATATCTGTGAAGTTGTTAATCATTAATTGCCTTCAACAACACTTCTGATAAACTTAAGTCTTCCATATCCTCCATTGTAACAGTGTCACAGATATCGAACTTTGCCCCTGCACTTTGCAGTTCATCATCCAAGACTTTGAGAAAACGGGTAGCTTGGGGATCAGTGCCAACTTGAATGAAAGAAATGGCCAGTTCTTCATCGCGATCCATGCGGCGAGAAGTTTCAATAATCACTTTCATCACCGCTTTGCGATCGTCCGGTTCGCCATCGGTAACAACTAAAATTGTCTCACCGTTAGGCTGAGTTTGCCCTGAAGCCTTGCGTTCAAAATAATTATCAGTTGCATGTTTTAATACCGTCGCCAAATCGGTAGTGCCAGAAGGGTCATTTTCTCGAAAAATTTGTAGCACTGTGTTTGATGTCACATTTTCATAGCGCTTAAATCTACCGGAAAATACATAAACAGTGATCCCATCCGGGTCAAATTGCTCACATTTACTCGCTAAGGCTAAGGTCGATTCTTGTGCAGCTACCCATCTGCTTCTGCCACCCTTTTGGTCTGGCGTTGCCATGCTGCCGCTTTTGTCGATAATTAGGGTATAATCACGATTTTCTAACATTTTTTCGATTCTCCATAGAAATGGTTATATGTACTTTCTTTCTCTCTTGATAAATTTAACCTTGTACTTTTATTATTGTCAGCTGTACTAAGGACTTTGGACAAATAACAAGTTATTTAATCTACTGGAGGATGCCAGCTAGCAGAAGCCCATCGTCTTCGAGCAGTTACAATTGCTGAATTATTCATTTGCAAAACCATAACCGTCAGCCCCTTCTCCCAAGGGGAGACGCTCCGCGAACGGGGAACCCGTCCACCGCACTGGCTCACTTTTGACTTTTGACTTGGAGCGAAGCGAGTGGTCATCCCATTTTTGAGTCCGTGGATTGAACAGAGAAACAATTTCTTCTGTAAAGGGTATGGTTCATTTATAAAGGAAATGCTGTAAATCGAGTTGAGTCCAGGAAAAAGGGTTTACCGCGAAACCTTTTTCCTGGACTCAACGAGAAATTTTCACGCCTACCTACCTAAATACTAAGCAGGATTGACTTGCACTCTTTTCTGAAGTAGATTGAGGACTGACGCTTTTTCTAAGATTCCAACAAGTACACCGTTATCACGTATCACAGGAAGTGCGGGTAAGTCTTGTTGTTCGAGAATCTGTACAGCTTCCAATAAGGGTCGATCTGATTGCACTGTAGTAGATTGTTCCATTGGACGCATCACTTCTGTGACTTCAGTTTCCAGCCATTGTGCAGTCGGGATAGAACGCAAATCATCAATAGATATCGCTCCCACCAATTGCCCTTTGTCATCTATAACTAGGAATTGACGCCACTTTTGCCAATTCAAGATCCGCTCATCTGCAAACTGTCTCAGGCTAATATTGCCAGAAATGATTGGGCTATCAGTTGTGACTGCATCGCCTGCTGTCAAACCTGTAAGTTTTTCTTGTACACGAGCGAATTGAGCCGCCTTACCTGCATTTTGTAGTAGGAAGAAACCAACGAGCAAGTTCCAGAAGTTAGTCAAGCTACCATATATTAGCAGTGGGAGTAAACCAGAGGCGATCGCCAACCAACCGAATATTTGCCCAACTCGACTCGCAAACACCACACCTTTATAAGGATTGCCGGTAATTTTCCAAACTAAAGCTTTCAGTATATTCCCGCCATCCAAAGGCAAACCCGGAATTAAGTTAAACAGTGCTAATGCCAAGTTAACAGATGCCAGTAAACCGACAATCGCCGTCAATGGTGCCCATGCGCTCGTCCCAAAACCAATAGCTGTAAATATACCAGACAGTACTAAACTTACTATTGGGCCTGCGATCGCCACCCAGACAGCGGATGCTGGGGTTTTTGACTCTTTTTCTAAGCTTGCCAATCCACCAAAGATGAAGAGTGTGATTGATTTCACGTCAATTCCTTGGCGAATGGCGACAAAGCTGTGTCCTAATTCATGGGCGACGACAGAGGCGAATAACGATAGCGCTGTCATCAATCCTAGTAGTAAAGCTAATTCCCCAGACAATTGAGGAAATTGCCCCATCAATCCACTGCTATAGCTCCAAGTTACCAAACCTAGAATTAAAAACCAGGACGGATGAATATAGAAAGGAATCCCAAAGAGATTACCAACGCGAATTGTGCCATTCATGCCATTCACCTTCGATTTTAACTGCGATGAGGTTTTATTTCACCTCTTTTCATGTCTTAATCGTAACGGAATGTTAAGCAATTTTAATCTTTACAACTGTAGTGGTGCCCGTCCGTATCGGTGCGGTTATAACTATAGGAAAATTCATTTCAAGGTTTATTTGCGCCACCATGTACTAGAGTCGGGGAACCAGAGCAACGCACTGGCTCCCGTCTCCCTCTTCCCGATACTTAGCTGAAATTCAATTTTTCGTTTTCACCAACACTTGGTTTCTCACCTGTAGTTATACCCTTCACCAACCCAATTGTATGTGCGACAAAGCCTGAGGGCGCGTCCCAGTACTCAGCCTTTTCTACATTTACGAAAAGTAAAGCGATATCCGGTTCATCCAATCCTTGAGGAAACCAAGCTTGAAGTTCTGGTTGCCACAACTCTTCAATTTTATGGCGATCGCGCACCAGTTCACCTTTCCCAGATACGGAAACGTATTGCTGCTTATGGGGATCTGAGAAACTCACGTTAACTTGCTTGTGTTGCTCAACTTCAATCATTTTATGAGAACTCGCGTAGACGAAAAACCAGAGATTGTTATCAGAATCTACGTGAGAGTTGATTGACATCGGGCGGCTACGCAAACTTCCATCATCATCGATAGTGGTGAGCATTCCAATGTCAATATCTTTGATGAGTTCGCGCAGTTTCTTAATTTTTTCATCTTGGTTTGGAGAATCTGTCATTTTCGTTACTCTCTTTTCTAAATAGATAGTGGAGAATTCGTTTACGATTCGTCAAGCTACTATATATTGTTATCACTGCATATGCATCGGATGCTTGAGCCTGAAGATGGAGTTTTATCACAATCAACTACCGAAGCGTAGATGTTCCCAAGTTTGACAAATCTAGTCTCGGAATGATTGAGTGTCAATTGCCACCTGTTGCCTGTCTGGCATGACAAAGGGGGCGATCGCTATAAAGCAACACTGAGAAAACTGGCAATTTCCTTCAGTTCAAAAACTTTTATTGATCGTCTTTACAAAGGGATATGTATGCAGGACATCAAGGAATTTACTGACATCAAAACTTCTCGGGTCAATTTTTTGACCCGAGCGATCTACTAATTTGTGGGTGGTAATTCTTTCGTCTGGAACGTGAAGTTGAGAAATTAACCAAGCAAGAGAATAGTATTGAGCATCAGTATAACCCCGATGACTAGGGTTATTATTCATATAACCTTCAGAGGGCGTTTCTAAAGAGATGTGATAAGCAAAGTTATTCACGGATGGAGCAAGATGAGGATTTGTCTTGATAGTCTCTGATCCTTTAATGCCTTCAAACACCGAGTTCGCGGCACCAAAGGCTCGCTTTTCTGGCGGCACGAGATAAACAACAGTTCCATCTGACTGAATCAAGGTATGGTAACTTGCTTGAACGTATTCATCTTGATGAGGAGTTTGAAAAAAATTTATAACGCTGGACGTAGAAGCATCAGTTTCGTGAAGCACTACAATCGGTTGATTTTTAACAGGTTTACCATAAATATCTTTGGCATACCGTTCTCCATAATTGCTTGGATCTACCCAAACCACCTTATATTTAGGTTGATATTTTGCCGAACCCCTATGAAACATAGCCGGAATGATTATACTACTTTGTTGCTCTTTTGTCAACTTAATTTGGGGGTATGGATATTGACTCCAGACAGAACCGTGTGACTTTGATACTATCGGCTTACTATGTAGCACAGATGTGTTAACATATATCCAAACAATAAAGCCGACAAATAGCAGCAGAACTATTGGCACCCAGGTCTTTCTTAATCTAACCTTCATAAAGTATTCTGTTTTTACACCTACGCTTTTAGTCGTAAGTCATGGACTGTTATAAATAAGTGTTAATTTATTTTCTTATTCTATGTTAAATAATTAAGTATGTTGTGTTCGATTTTATAACTTACACAGACAAGCCTAGTTTCTAGCAACCATTGTCTATGACAAAACCGGACAACCTTCAAAATCCACACTGTCTGTCGCCAGATTTATAGCAGATTTCAACTTAGTAGGGGCAAACGGCTGTTCGCGGTATGTTACCGAGGCTCTAAAGACTTTTGCAGAGCATCGCGTAACTGGCTTGCTCGATCAGCAGAAGGTCCAGTGACGATAATCGATTGCACAACCAAATCTCCTGAGGCTTTGACGGGATAGCAGAAAATAGCGATCGCATAGTCACCTGTCATCGCAGAAATCTGCTGACCAATCACCTGTACACCATCCAACTTGACAACGCGCATAGCTTTTGAGGCTTGATCGACACAAGCATCTACACTCTCTTTTACGTTTCTCTGTAGAACAGCCAGTGCCGGAGTCGCCGCCCAAGTGGGAGTCGTCCATCCCAGCATTCCCATTCCTAAGACCACTGTCATAACTTGATGAGTGAGTTTCATCTCTGTTAACCAAACGCAGCAATTTTAACTAATCGACCCAGTCGAATTGATAAGTTTGGCGATAAGTACAAGGATTCTACTGTTATTTCCTCTTTACCCAGTAGTGTTGCTTGTGACGATCGCCCTACTTGAATTTCGATCCTCTTAAGTCCCAAGTCTTCAGGTAATATATTACCAAAGGTCTTGTTGCCTCGTCTGCCATCATAACTAATTGCAAACGCTACTCCTCTTCGGTTTAACTGCTCAAGGGCTAGGACGAAATCATTAAAATGAATTCCGGAGAAATATCTTGAATCTCTATTTTAGTAAAAAAGCAAGACAATGCTTGCCCCGATTTTCTCTACCCTATTGACAATAAGACTTATTTTAATCATTATAAAAGAATGATTCCTATTCTCTTATAAGGAAAGCTAAGTGTAAATAACAACATTAATTCTCAGTTATTTTTAGATTAGGCTCTTTAAGGTTGATAATTTTTAGATTTTTTCACAAAAGAACTCTAAAACCTGATAAGATACTTGAGAATTATTTTTAATAAAGCTGCGCTCTAAAAAAGCACGGTATTGATCTGAACTTAAATCTGCGTGAGGAGCAAAATGAAAAGAGTGTGGAAGTTTCTACTGGCTAGTCCAGTGGTTTTTGTCGTTATAATACTAGTCGCTCATGAAGTAGTATCTGCACAAAAAGCACAATATATTTCGGAAAACACTGATAAAGCAGTGGGAGCAAATCCAGAAGAAAAAGAGGAGAATAGCAGTCAATCTAATCCAATGTCGCAATTGAATTCAGTATCTCAGCTATCGGACGTGCAACCGACAGACTGGGCATTCCAAGCGTTGCAATCATTGGTAGAGCGCTATGGTTGTATTGCTGGATACCCGAATGGAACTTATCGAGGGAATCGAGCAATAACGCGATATGAGTTCGCGGCTGGTTTGAATGCTTGTCTCAATAGAGTGAACGAACTCATTGCTACTGCTACATCTGATGTAGTCAAGAAGCAAGATTTAGCAACATTACAACAACTGCAAGAGCAATTTGGCGGAGAATTGGCAGCACTGCGGGGACGTGTAGATGTCGTGGAAGCTCACAATGCTGAATTAGAAGCGCATCAGTTCTCAACTACGACAAAACTCAATGGCGTTGCTACTTTTGCAGTCGTGAGCATCTTTGCAGGCGATAATGCTAGAGGTCAGAAACTAGACAGGAATACTATCTTTGCCGACAGAATACGTCTTAACTTTGATACTAGCTTTACAGGAAAAGACCTGTTAAGAACTCGACTTCAAGCAATAAATTTGGATGCTTTGTCTGGCACTTCTACCTTCACACCAGAAGGAGATCTGCGATTTGGTGGTCCAACTTATTCTACTGGTGGTGGTAATAAGGTGGCTCTTGATCAACTGTTGTATAGTTTCCCCATAGGTAAAAACACAACAGTTGTGCTTGATGCGAATGCTGGTGCTGCTGATGATTTTACCAATACAGTCAACCCTTTCCTAGATAATGACGGTGATAGCGGTGCTCTGTCTAACTTTGGCACACGTAATCCAATTTATTACCCAGTAGCAGGTAGTGGAGCAGCTATCAGGCATCAGTTCAACAAAAATGTGGAACTGAGTTTGGGTTATTTAGCCAATACGCCTAACGATCCCTCTCTAGGTAGCGGGTTGTTTACGGGCGGTTATGGAGCAATTGGGCAATTGACAATCAAGCCAAGTGATCGTTTCACTCTCGGCTTGACATACGTTAATGCCTATAACTCCGATCTCACTGCCGGAAGCAATCGCGCTAACTTGCATTCTGCCTTACTCAATATAAACGACTCTTCATCTGTTGCGGGTGGTCCGAGTCAAGGTAATTTGGGTACGACTCAACCCAGCGGTAACTCAACTTTGCCTGCTGGTTTGGAAGCCTTGAGAGGGACGAGTCTGCCCATTGTTAGCAATTCCTACGGTATTGAGGGATCTTTTCAGATCAACCCGAAATTTGTCGTCAGTGGTTGGGTTGGTTACACCAATGAGCGTACCCTTTCTACCCTCGGTGGAGCTATTCCGCGTGGCGATTTCGACGTTTGGAACTATGCCGTGACACTAGCCTTTCCAGATTTGGGTAAAAAGGGCGGTGTTGGCGGTATCATCGTCGGTATGGAACCTAGGGTTACTGGTGTCAGTAATAGTCTTAGAGGCGTAATCGGCAAAGATCCAGATATTTCATTGCACATAGAAGGGTTATACCAGTACCCACTCACGGACAATATCACTATTACACCAGGAATCATCTGGCTGACAGCACCGGATCATAACAGTAACAATAGTGGTGCGGTTATTGGCACTGTCAGAACTACCTTTACTTTCTAAGGCACTATTAACTATATGGACACAGGCTGGTAACAGGGAACGGGCAACAGGGGAGAAACTAGCCCCGAAGTAAGGTTTAAAGCCTCGCCTCTTGTGGGCGAAAATTCCTTGTATCAGAGGTAGGTGGAAACCCCGCCACTCGTGGGCGGCTGGCTCCAAGCACTGTTCCCTGTTCACTTTCAATAAGTAATGATACTGAATATTATTCTCAATAGAATGGCGGTTCAATCCCCATCCTATTGCTCCCTGCTCCCCTGCCTCTTCTTGAAAACCGCTATATTACGCACTCCTGTTAGGAATTGATGTGATGGCGACAAGAATTCCCAAAAGCTCATTTAAAGGTGTTAAATAACGTTCATTCAGGTCAACTTTTACCTGCTGAGTTTGATCGATTGAAAGAAATCTCCATACTTGTCCAGTTGTTACACTCCCATAAACAGCTTTGATATTTTCTTCCAGATTTTTTTGATTGATTATTTGTGCTGCATACATGGACGCGATACACTGTGCAAGTCCATCGTTAATATTCTCATTTTTTGCTTCTACAATAACTACTACTGGTGCTTTAATCACCAGCTTATTTGGATTCTGAGTGAGAATAAAATCACAAAATCCTGTTAATCCTCTGCTGGCATCTACATTAAAATTACGTCCCGAAAACAAACTTACCTGAGAATTCATGAACGCAATTTCACTGATAATAGGAGCAATTATATATTCTGAGCGTGCTTTTTCTGTATTGATAGCAGTTGCTAGAGGT
>CAZZVG010000128.1:0-9588 GCA_964657295.1 Iningainema sp.
TTTAGATTTTTGACTTTCTTGGGTTCCTGAATCAGATTCCAAATCCGCGCTCCAACTTCATTCAGACCGTGGTAGACTCCGGACTGGAGATTAAGAATAACGACTTCTCCCCCTAGATCTGAGGAGATTTGCTCTGTAACTGCTACGACAAACGAGGAATCAGAAATCTTGGATTCTAGTTGTTTTAAAGTCATCTTCTGATTCATGTAAGTTTTTCTGAGGTCATGTAGTTGTTTTTTCTTATCCCTGCAAGATTGCAAACGAGCTACCCCTGACCTTAATCTTAGGTTAGGACGGCAACAGGAGAGATTTCCACCTGCAACTAGTGGTTTGTCAATCTCAATTGAACGGGTGAAGGCGGGGGGTGGAAAGTAGACGAAGATTTTGATTCTTGGCAAAAGTTTCTCACACCCAGCAAACTTGATGTGGTGGATCGCTAGTCTGCTGTAAAAAACCCGAGGCAAAGTTTTGAGGAACTGATGGAGTGAATAAGGGGGTGGTAGATGTAATGTAATGTGTCAGTTCTACACGTAATTCTTCTTCAAGATGCGCTGTTCGGTAACACAGTGGTAGATTGTACTTCAATAGCCTGTTTTTTGGATAAATTATTACTGTGCTTACCTAGTCCATATTATGACAAAGTAAACAGCTTTGACCGCTAAATGCCTGATCTTTATGAAAAAAATACAGCTAAGTAAAAAATGTGTAAATAAACACTCAGGTTTTGAAAAAAATATGTAGAATATTATACTAATAAAAAAACGTAGAATGAGGCTTAAACCCCACATTCCTTGGAGTGCGAGCCTGAACGGGCAAGCCCCTTTGGGGCATCGTCAAGGCTGTATTTTTGAAACGGATGAACGACGTTGGATTCTTCAGTTCAGGAGTGCCCCTTGCCGACAATATAATCTACTTACCTGAGAAACCTGCGGAATGTAGGTTAAACTAGGCAACACTAGTAATAACTTCCATTTGCTCTTTCCAAGACTGGGCATAAAAATTACCCTGAGCCAGCAATTCATCATGGCTTCCTGACTCCACAATTTGCCCAGCACGCATGACGTGAATGATGTCGGCCCGCATGGCCAAGGTAAAGCGGTGAGTAATTACTACCGCAGTGCGATCGCTCGCCAATGTGCGAAATCTCTCTAACCAATCATGTTCCGCCCAAGGGTCCATAGCACTAGTCGGTTCATCTAAAATAATGATTTTGGCGCGTCTAAAAAATGCCCTAGCTAATGCTAAACGCTGCCATTGACCACCGCTTAAATCAGTTCCTTCAGGAAACAACTTACCTAACATCGTATTATAACCTAGGGGCAAGTGGTTAATCTTATCGTCGATACCCGATGCTTTGGCAGCTGCTTGAATTTCTGAGTAATTTGATGCGGAGGATATGTCACCCAAACCAATGTTTTCCCCAGCCGTGGTGTAGTAAGGAATTGGTGACTGGAACAAAACAGTAATTAATCTGCGGAATGCTTTCACTGAAAAGTTCCGCAAATCAATACCGTCTAGTTCAATGCTTCCTGATTCCGGGTCATAAAAACGGCATAAAAGCTTGATAATAGTACTTTTGCCAGCACCATTATCACCCACGATCGCTACAATTTTGCCCGCTGGCAGTGTCAGATTAAAATTATCTAACACTGGTTCTTCAGTACCAGGGTAGCGGAAAGTGACTTGCCGAAAACGAATTCCTTTCTTAGGTGTTGACGGTACGGGGACAGGATTAAGCGGCTCTACAATTTTGGACTGGATTTGTAAGAATTCAAATAAGTTACCAAGAAACAAGCTATTGCGATAAATTTGTCCTAGGTTGTTTAATAGATCCTTGACAATGCTTTGTCCCTGATTGAATGCCTGAAAAAACAGAGCTAAGTCTCCTAAAGTCAAAATTCCTAGCAATACCTGCCGTCCTATCCAGGCTAGCGCTCCACCAGAAATGATGAGTGCTATCAGGGTAGCAACCAAGCGACCTAATGTTTGCAGTTTCAATAGATGGAATTGCTCGTGTCTGAGTCGCCGACGCAGATTCTGGTAAGACGAATGGAAGTATTCAGCATAGTCAAACAATCGCACTTCCGCTGCCGTGGCATTGTTTGTCAGCAAGTAGTCATAATACGTCAGCCATCGGCGATCAGTTGTTGTACGTTGTGACCATTGATACTGAATTTTATTTAAATATGTTAAAACATAGAAAGCCGGAAAAGCACTGACTACTAAAGTGATGGGTAGCCCAAAACCATAAGGAGCCAAGATCGCAGCCATAGCAAACAAAGTAACGGTGTTTTGTAATAACCTGCCAGTATTTTCTAGTAAAGCAAGCGATCGCCCACTTGCACCCTCCCGCGCTCTGTCAAGTTTGTCGTTATACTCAGAGTTTTCATAAAAGCCATAATCCACAGCCACAGACTGTTTTTGAATCAAACCAGTGACGTAATCTTGTACCAATTCTGACTGAGCCGTCCGAATCCATTCAGCCGCACTATTCAAAACTTCCCCCACTAGCAAAATGCCTGCCATCAACCCCACTGGCACGATTACTTTCTGAATGTTTGCCCCGGAAATGCCCGATCCAGTTACTGACACCAAAGCATTAATTGCTCGTGGGGTGAGGGAAATCGAAGCTGCGGGAATCAATCCTTGAACCAGCAGCAAAATCATCCAAGCCACAGTCCAGTAGCGAGATGCCGCCCACACCAAGCTGAGAGTTTTTACTAAATGGGAGAATATGGTGTTTGCGCTACGGAGTTTGCTAATCAAGATATTAAAACCCTGTGAATTCAAAAATAATTAATCATGCGTGTGAGTATTTACACAATTTAGAAATATGAACTACAGCACTGAAACTTGCATAGGCACAGAGAAGTCTGAGAATCTGTTTGCGAAGCTCATAACTTCGGAGCTTTGTTTGTAGAGCCAGCGACTTCCAGTCTGAGGGGCTTTTAACGCAGAACATTCATCTTGTTCGGTTAGTTCTGCCAAGTCATCCTCAACTAGCTTCACAAGCTTAGGTAAATCTCCTAGAGAAGGTTTGCGCGTAAAGCGAGAAAATCTGACATTTTTGATAAGTTCGCTACAAAAATGTAAATGATTTGCCATCAATTCCTGTTCAGACATTGAGCTAATAGCGCGAGTATGACGCACCAATTCAATGAAGGCTTCTTGGGGTTTAATTCTGGTAATTTTGTGTTCGCTTCCCTTATCCAATACATAAATATGATGTAATGGAAGGGGAGTTTGTTGGAAACCACTAGTGAGTGTGTAAGCTACTTTGAATGAGTTTTGCGAAACAGGCAATAAGCTTTTAGTATCGTGTCCTAAAGAAGTTGCGGCTTCCGGGCAAAGTTTAAATTGCGGATAGCTGGGAAAAACAACAGGTTGACCTGTCTTAGTTTGGATCGGCATGACATCATCAGTTAAAACATCGTAGCCGCGATTGTGAAAAGCAGTTGCCAAAGTAGACTTTCCCCAACCGGAACCACCCATGAACGCTACACCCTTGTGATTGATATCAATACAACTAGCATGTAGGACTAACAGACCCCTTTGTCGCAGTAGTACGCATAAGACAGGACCGAGAAGCACAGTGCGAAGAAGAGCCTCTTCCACATCGGCTACAGGATTGATAATAATTTCCCGTCCGTCGTGAATAAAAAACTCACCTACTTCTGGTATTTCTCCCAGAAAATTTTGACCGCCATCATGCCGCATTGCAGTTGCATTATCTACTTTGCTAAACCGCACAATTACATCTGGCTCACCCTCAGTTTGAATTAGTTCTGGAAGTGGCAATTCGCAAGCAATGCACAAGTTAAAAGCTTTATAAACTCTCATATCTTATATATTATCTAGTGCCTTAAAAACAGAATATTACAGACAAATTCACTGCTCATGTTGTGTCCCGGCAATTAAGCCTCCAGATAGAAATTAAATAATTGTAGGTTGGTGAAAAGTTATTCAAACCCAAACCAAATCTGTTGAGTGTCCTAACCCTACCTAACCTACAAAAATGCGCTTTTTCCTCTCTACTTTTAAAGCCTAAGTAACTGGACATAAATAAACGTAACTATGTCCGCCGCCTCGGTCACGAAGTGGAATGTATACCCCATTCGCGCTTGGCGTGCCTTAGGCATAGGGGGCAACCGCCGGGTAGCAATCACAAATCTTTGGGATTGTTTGTCTTTGATCGCAATGACACGAACCATTCATTTTCGAGAGCAGGCGCTATGTGCTAAAGGACAAACACTTCACTTAGTGGAAGCGAGGATCACAGTTGGTACGTGAGCCAGTCGGAGTTGTACCTGGAGTACCTGCTCCTGAGCAGATGTCGCTTGAACCGAGATCATTACCGCCAGAAATAGGGTTGCCGTTCAAAAACGTAAAATCTGTCCTTTGGGTTGCACCAAGAACTTGTGTAATGTCGGCAACATTACCGTGAACAGTCAGCTTGGGAACGGTGTAAGAACTTCTCATCATCTTTCTCCTGAGTTTGAGTGTATTGATGTACTAGTTGTTGAAGGTAGTGCCCCATTGGACTTACGGTGTGGCATGGTTGTCGTATTTACGACAACATTTCCCGCCATAACCTGCCAAGACAATTAGACTTACGGTATCACTTGCTTGTAGTCGAACCACAAAGCTAAAGTAACTGCCTGCCAAATTGGTGTTATATCCTCATCTCTGACTTCATTTCCAGTTGATATCAATCGCTGATAAGCTGCTTGCAGGAAATCTGAATCAATGTACTTTTCCAAGTATTTGATCTGATTAGACATCACTTCATCCAGAATTTGGCGATCGCGATTCAACAGTCCATCGTCGAAATTGGCAGATAAATCTGCTTTTCCGCCACGCCATTGAACTTTTTCAGGTAGAATTCCTTCTAAGCCACGACGCATCACCATCCTTCCCCATCCTTGGTAAAGTTTTTGCTCGGAGGGTAATGCTAAACAAAATTCGATTAAGCGCTTATCCATAAACGGATGGCGAGCTTCTAAGGAAAACATTGCGGCATATTGATCCGCTCGTTCCAAAGTATAGGGCAATACACCTTGAGTCAGACCGCGCCAATGTTGTTCTTTAACAGTGAGCGGTTCAATACTCGATACACCAAACTTCTCGATTCGCTCATCTAAACCCACACATAAAGCAAAGTCAGCTTTGACAAGGGGAGTTTGAGAAACAAAGGAATTTGCCACTTTTGTTTGTTTGCGCTGCCAAAGTTGCCGTACTTGTTCTACAATAGGTTTTAGTCCGTGATTGACGATCAACAGTTTGCGCGAAACACCAAAATGTTTGTGGATTAGCCTGACTCCCTCGAAGAATGCTATCCAACGGAACTTCTTTGCCAAGTCCTTCAAGTATGGCAGTCCATAATTCCGAAATGCGGCGGAAGGTGAGATATTGAAATGTGGTGAAAATGCTTTAACTTCCTGTATACATGTTTTCCAATTTCCTTGACGTGCTAATTCGGTAAGCCTACTTGCACCGTGGCAAACTGTAGTGTCCCCATCAAAACCATCTAGGCAAATCCGCAGTCCTAATTCTTTAACAGTGCGGTTTACAATCCAAGGATAAAAATGACTCGGACCTAAAAGTCCTTCATCTTCGTACTGAAAAATGCTATCCAAGTTAGATAAAGGACCAAACTCGTCACCGTGGACGTAATGGGGTATGAATCCCCCCTGTTCCAGCACCGCATTCATGAAAGGGCGCTCGTCACACTTAGTAATTGTATCAAAAATAGTGGAGATTGTGTGTAGCGAAGTATTCTTTTTTTCCGCAAGTAAATCCCTCGCTACACAGGTAACAGCAGAAGAATCTAATCCACCGCTCAACTGGCTGGCAATGGGGAAGGCACTACGTAAGCGACAACGTACTGCCTCGGTAAAAATTTCCCGAAACTTTTCTGCATAAGCCTCATCAGAATCCATCTTAATCTCACGATGGGGATCGAGTTCCCAGTAAGACCTTATCTCCATTCCTGACTGACTGATAACCATACTGTGAGCAGGGGGAAGCCGCAGAATATCTTGATAACTAGTGATGGCTCTGTCTTCCATTGTCAATGTCAAGTAGTCAGCAATTCTCACCTCATTGAGTTGACGCGGAACTTGTTGCAAACATAGTAGCGCCTTGATTTCTGAGGCAAACAGAAAAGTTTGATTTGGTTGATAGTAATAATAAAAAGGCTTGACTCCGAGATGGTCTCTAGCACAGAAAACAGACTGTTGCCGCTTATCCCAGATAGCAAAGGCAAAGTCACCTAAAAGATTTTCTGGACAAGACTCCTGCCACTGTTCATAGGCAGCCAATATTAACTGGCTATCCGTAATTTTTTCAGATGCACAGTTATTTAACTGTAACTTACTTATAAGTTCATCACGGTTATCGATGCGAGCATCTGAAGTAATAATCAAATCCCCTGTCGAGTTAGCTAAAGGCAACTTTTCTAATAAGGATTCAGGAGTAGTCCACAGCATCCTATGCCCAAAACCGATCGCCCCATCTATCCAGATGTCTGCACCATCGGGTCCTCGGTGTGCCAGGGTTTCCACCATCATTCCCAAGTCTTCCCGGTCTACAGGACGATCCTCGAGATAGTAGATACCCATGATGCCACTCATAGCTTAGCTCCTTCAAAAGATGGCAGTGGAATAAACCGAGAAAGATCTGTAAGATAGCCGATCGCCACCTGTCCCTGATACTCAATCCAAGCATGAGCTTCTAGTGTTCCTCCCTCTCCTTTGGCGACTCCAATGCGGAGTTCTGGATGGTAACCGTAACTGTTCATTAGCAATTGAGTCGTCAAAGCACGCGCAAGGCACTTTGCACTACCAGGCATATAGCGTGTCGCTACGTTAACAGCCCAGACAATTTTGCTAATAGAAATTTGGTTTTCAGGGGAAGTCGGGAGGTAAAAATTCAGGTTACTAATATGATGCAACAGTTTGAGTAAATTCCCAAAGCGTAGAAGCAATAGCCCTAGCTTGATGACTCCCAGTAAAACAAAGGCAATGGCTATGAGGTTGCGATCGCTCCCTGTTAGCCTAAATAAATTACGTAGTAGTTGTCTCATCGCGAACCTCAATTAACCCTGCGGCTTCGAGATTGTGAAGCAGTGCTAACAAATCCTGAGTGCAAACGGATGGTTCTACTTCGTACTCTGAAATCAACATCTGTTTCACATCTAAAACTGATTTCGGTTGCTGAATCAAATTCCAAATCCGCGCTCCCACCTCATTCAACCCGTGGTACACTCCTGACTGAAGACTGAGAACCACTGCTTCCCCTCCTAAATCGGAAGATATTTGATCTGACGCTGCTACCACTATCGATGATTCAGAAATTTTGGATTCTAGTTGTTTCAAAGTCATATACAAAAGTTATGTATGTAAGTTTGCTTTGAGGTCATATAGTTGTTTTTTGACCACTTCCCAACAAGTTTGCTTTCAATATCTCTGTGAGATTTCAAACTTTTTGCCTGACCTCACTTGTTCCACCCCGCATTTTTCATAGTCCGGCTAGTACAAATTATACTACCAATACAAACAGCTTCACCCCTAACTAGTTTGTCGCAAAACACGAGTGGTAAGGTCTTGAGGGTAGCTGATTGAATGATTCAGACGTTAGTAGATGTAATGTAAAAGGTCGGCCCTGTATACAATTTTTCCAATTCTCTTTAAGGTGCGCTGTTACAGAACACAGCAGTAGATTGCATCATGAGCGCAAACCCAGTATTTAAAACTTCTACTGTACTTACGTATGTCTATATTATTGCAAACTCTACACTATTAACCTCTAGATGCTTAAGCTTTATAGAAAAAATATCATTACTTAAAGAATGTGTAAATATGTCATGAAAGCTTCATTCAAGGATTTTGATTAAGTGTAAAGATGTCATGTTGTATTTTTTTAACCGACAAAACTAACTAAGTGCCAAAAAATTAGTAATTATCTAACATCATCGACATCTTTCTTTGGATAGAAATTAAAAAAACACGAGTATATTTTTTACGGAATTTCAAACTTAGCTGTTGGGAAACAAAGAAACTGTATGCAGTGAAGGCGATCGCACTTCGGGCGTGGCTTTAGCGATCAGCGGTTCACACTTCATCCTTCTTGAGTAAAGCCATCCACATATCAGGCGGATCGGAGTAATAGTCAATTTCCTCCACTTGGTATATACAAGCACCAAAGCCGTTTTGTAAAATGATGTAATCCCCACTTTTGATACCTCTAAGTTGTCCTGTCATATAACCTTTAGTCTGGTTATCTGTAGGTTCAAATACATAGTCACGTCCACAAACTAATTGGGTATAGTCGTAAGTTTTGTTCTTCTGCTGGTTTCGCCTGGTTAATATCAAGTTAGTAAGCGATGAAATAATCACACTAAGGTTGATGCCTGATCTGGTAGAAAACATAAAAGAGTGGGATAAAGAGAATGTTTACAATCGCACTTCGGGCTTGATCAATTGATCTAATCGGATGGAGCATACGCTCGCACCAATTATAAGCGGCTACAGGCAGTTGACACGAGCGACTTTATCAAGACGACAGGAGTCAGGAGAAGCAACAAAGCAGCGCGTCTGTAAAGGAGTCAGAATCCATTCTCGATATTCTGGAGTAACCAGGAGCTACTACCGTACTGCCTAGCAGTCGGTGCGAGTACTTCACGGAGAGCCACCCCAATGCTTTGGTTCTCTCAGTTGAAGAGAGTTCCGATCTTCGCGGCTAGCTGAACCGTATTGGTTTAGAACTGACAGGAAAAACTGTTAAAAAAACAGAATGACCGCAAAATTAGCTTGCTGTTGACGATATTTGAGGTTAAATCTTTGATATTTACCCCAAATCGGCTTTAAAAGTACTTGACAGGACCCTAGCGATCGCTGTTATATTTATAAGCGTTGCAATCGTTGGGGCGTAGCCAAGTGGTAAGGCAGCGGGTTTTGGTCCCGCCATCCCTAGGTTCGAATCCTAGCGCCCCAGTATACTAGGTTAAGCGTACATGCTTAACCTATAAACATAAATGGTAAAAGATTGAATAGGCAAAGACTCAGGGGGCAAAATTTGCATTTAGCAAAATGGGGCTTGAAGGAAATATTATCTTATTCATTTCCTGCTTGCTACGCCCTGCTTTAAAGGTTCGGCTTACATAATCTTTACGATATATGAAAATCTTTATACATTTTGCTTAAGTAAGTGCTAAATAAACTAACCAATTTTGCCTGCGTAGTGCTACTGTATTTATAGTGCATCGCTCCACATTTACCCATATATCGAATACTTGAGACAGGGTGAGGGATCTATCCAATAAGTTTTTAACAATAATCAAGGAAACCTTGAAATTGTTCGGACTGCTTGATTAGTCAGTGAATTCAGTAATTTACCTGGGTGCTTGGGAAGCTTGGCAGTTAGACACAAATACATGTGCCGAGTTGCAACTGAAGCGTGCAATTGCGTAAGAAATCCAAGTAATAAAATATACTAATACTATGCTGAAATCAGAGAAATATCCTCGCCCATTGTCACAAGTTAAGGCTCCCCAGTTAAAGAATCCGGAGGAAGAAGGAGGATTAAACC